>DAIDKM010000003.1 GCA_027450045.1 Paludibacter sp.
AATACCGCCTCCTCGAAGATATTGATGGAGCGGTGCGGGTTAAACACCATAGAAGCAGGCTATGGACCAAGCGTCTATTTTGCCTTCCGGACGTTGGGGGCTTTCCTGGGAGCTTTCTTCCTGGCCAAATACGCTTCTGCAACCTTTTTTAAGTGGAACATAACCGTGGCTGTCATCGCATTGTTTGCCTTGCTCTTTGTGGGTGAGAAATGGGTGATTTTTGCCCTGTTCGGGATCATTGGCTTCACGATAGCCAACATCTTCCCGATCATCTTTGGCATGGCCATTCAAAAACGACCGGACAAAGCCAACGAGATATCGGGATTGATGATAACCGGTGTGGTTGGCGGAGCAATCATCCCCTTCTTCATGGGGTTGCTCTCCGATACGATCGGCTCGCAGGTGGGCGCTGTAATCGTTATCCTGGCCAGCGCTTTCTATCTCTTCTTCCTGGCGTTTATCAGAAGACAAACTCCTGCAAAATAAGTTTTTCATAGACAAATAGCTTGCTGCTTTGAAAGTAAAAATATCTGATGGAAAATCTTTCTCATAAATCGTTTCTTTTTTGAATATGCTTTGAATATACTTGGAAGTATTTGAATGGATGTCGTGTAACGTAATGATTTTTTGCCGATAGGTATGTGTTGATGAGGCTGATTGTGCCGCTTAGGCGGTTACGGTCAGCCTCGTTTGCGTTTCATCAAGAACGGAGAGATTCTTTATTGCTTCGCATTTTGAAATTTATTGTGTATGTTTGTCTCTCTATTATCTTGTATTACGCATTGAAAAACCTCACTCAATAGGCATGAGAGTTAATTCGTTTACAGTAAAGATGCAACGAGATGGATTTTACCAAAATAGTTATTATAGTCAATTAGTAATATGTGTTTTGAGAGCTTGATATATGCGACTTGTTATCTAAATCCTACTTATTTACTATGGTTTCAGTAGCCACACTCAAATGGATTCATACTTTGTCGCAAAAAAAACATCGCGATGAACAAGCGTTGTTTGTGGCGGAAGGGCATAAAACAATCGGTGAATTGTTGCCATATTTCCCATGTAAAATGGTGTTGACCACGGAAGAGCAATGGCAACTATATCCCCTGAACCTTGACAAGCAAACCCAGCTTCTCAAAGCTCCGTTGCAAGCGATGGAAAGAGCGTCTGCACAAAAAACGCCTCAAGGAATGGTGGCTGTTTTTGAGAAACCAAAAGAAAAAACAACCACTGAAAATCTGATTCCCGGATTGTATCTGGCGCTTGATGGGGTACAAAACCCGGGAAATCTGGGCACAATTATTCGTTTGGCGGATTGGTTCGGCATTCGTCAACTGTTTTGTTCATTTGATAGCGCCGACGTGTTTAATCCCAAAACGGTACAAGCCACCATGGGATCATTAGGAAGGGTACATCTTTCATACGTTGATTTGGTTGAATTGATTTCAAAGAACAAAGAACATTTGCCTGTTTTTGGAACATTTCTCGAAGGCGACTCTCTTTTTTCAATGCCCCTTCCAACAAATGCTTTAGTTGTTTTAGGAAGTGAAGGGAATGGTATTTCGCCACAAGTAGCAGCCTGTATTCCTCATGCGCTGAAGATTCCTTCTTTTCCGGTTGGTGCGCTAACTGCTGAATCGTTGAACGTGGCCACGGCTGCTGCTATTATCTGTGCAGAATTTCGAAGAACTGCATTTTGAAAAATCAGTTGTCTCGCAAACAAATGACAATCAATAATTTTCTTTCTAAGCAATAAAAAAACGTATGACTAACAAAGATAAGATTTTATGGGTGGATGACGAGATTGACTTGCTTCGCCCCTACGTCATTTATCTAGAAGAGAAAGGGTATGAAATAACCACCGCCACGAATGGGTCGGATGCTATTGAATGGTGTCATCAACAACATTTTGATATCATCTTTCTGGATGAAAATATGCCCGGGAAGAATGGATTGGAAACCTTGGTCGAAATCAAAGAGATTGACCCTTCGGTTCCTGTGGTGATGATTACAAAAAATGAAGCGGAAAATCTGATGGATATGGCAATTGGAAACAAAATTGCCGATTATCTGATTAAACCGGTTAATCCCAGTCAAATTTTGCTCGCGCTCAAGAAAAACCTTCACAAACGTGAAATTATCAGCGAATTGACTACGTCGGGTTATCGTTCTGACTTTAATAAAATTGGCATGCAAATCAACGACTCGTTTTCGCATGCAGATTGGATTGATGTTTATCGACGCCTTGTTTATTGGGAATTAGAACTCTCGGAAGCAGAAAACGAGATGGATGAGTTGCTCTTGATGCAAAAATCAGAAGCAAATTCGGCTTTTGCCAAGTTCATCAAGCGGAATTATCAGAAATGGTTTGATGATCCTGAATCCCGTCCATTACTCAGCCCGGATCTTTTCAAAAAAAGGGTATTCCCATTGCTCGATCAAGGCGAGAAAATCTTTTTTATTCTGATTGATAATTTCCGTTTTGACCAATGGCGTTTGATCAAAGAACTTTTGAGCGAGTTTTATAGTTTCGACTCGGAAGAAATCTATTACAGCATTTTACCCACAGCCACACAGTATGCCAGAAATGCAATATTTGCTGGGTTGATGCCATTACAAATCGAAGAGATGTTCCCCGAGTTGTGGATTGGTGAAGAGGAAGAAGAGAGCAAAAATATGAATGAAGAAGAACTTATTAAAACACAGCTTCATCGGTTTCGGAAAAACTATTCTTTTTCGTTTCATAAAATATTTGACACTGATGCCGGTCAAAAATTGGTGGATAAATTACCTCAGTTAACTTCCAACCAACTGAACGTGGCCATATTGAATTTTGTCGATATGCTATCTCATGCCCGCACGGAGTCGAAAATGATTCGGGAATTGGCGCATAGTGAGGATGCCTATCGTTCGCTTACTTTGTCGTGGTTTCGCCATTCTTCTACGTATGGTCTTTTTAAGGCGTTGGCAAACAGCAATTACAAAGTCATTGTCACCACTGATCACGGCACTATTCAGGTTAATAATCCGATTAAAGTGGTAGGCGATCGCAATACCAGCGTAAACTTGCGTTACAAAATGGGTAAGAATTTGAATTACAATCCGAAAGAAGTATTTGAAATGCTTCATCCGGCTGCTTTTGGTCTGCCATCATCCAATGTAAGTTCGGCGTATATTTATAGTACGAAGGACGACTTTTTTGCTTATCCCAATAACTACAATTATTACGTCAATTATTACAAAAACACGTTCCAACATGGAGGCATATCGCTTCAGGAGATGTTAATTCCTTTTGTTGTCATGTCCCCAAAAAAATAGAAGGATCCTTTTGCAGACTGCACAACGAAAGGGAAAGGGAACCAGTAACTTTGTGCCACCAAAAACTATTCGTAAATTTGCACGCAATAATTCTCAATCTATCTCCCCATGTCATTTATTGCTGATAAAATTATTATGGATGGACTGACTTTTGATGATGTCCTTCTTGTGCCGGCATATTCAGAAATATTGCCTCGAAATGTGGATCTTACAACTCGTTTTTCAAAACACATTGAGTTGAAAATCCCGATAGTTTCTGCTTCGATGGATACGGTCACCGAATCAAAAATGGCTATTGCCATTGCTCGCGAAGGTGGTATTGGTGTGATTCACAAAAATATGACCATTGAAGAACAAGCTAAACAGGTGCACGCAGTAAAACGTGCTGAAAATGGAATGATTTACGACCCCGTGACGATTACCTCAGGATCGACGGTAGCTGATGCGTTGGGGTTGATGAGCGAATATAAAATTGGTGGCATTCCTGTCGTTGATGAACAAAAACGATTGGTAGGCATTGTGACCAATCGGGACTTGCGCTTTGAAAGTGATATGCGTAAAAGAATCGACGATGTAATGACCAAGGAAAATTTGGTAACCACATCTATTACAACTACATTGGAAGCTGCCGCGGAAATTCTTCAGAAATATAAGATAGAAAAATTACCAGTTATCGACAAAGATGGTAAATTGTTCGGTTTGGTGACGTATAAAGATATTACGAAAGTAAAAGATAAACCTTTTGCTTGCAAGGATTCAAGAGGGCGATTGAGAGTTGCTGCTGGTGTTGGAGTTACTTTCGACACGATGGAAAGAGTTCAGGCATTAGCAGATGCAGATGTTGATGCTATTGTTATTGACACTGCGCATGGCCATTCGAGAGGTGTTATTGAAACCTTGAGACAAGTAAAACAGCGGTTTCCTCACATCGATATTGTGGTGGGTAATATTGCTACTGCCGAGGCTGCGCTTATGCTTGTTGAAGCTGGCGCCGATGCCGTTAAGGTGGGGATTGGCCCGGGTTCAATTTGTACAACACGAATCATAGCCGGAGTGGGAGTGCCTCAGCTTTCGGCTATCTACGAAGTGTCAAAAGCTATTGAAGGGACAGGTGTTCCGGTGATAGCAGACGGTGGAATTCGTTATTCGGGTGACATTGTGAAGGCATTAGCTGCAGGTGCAGCAACGATTATGGCTGGTTCTCTTTTTGCCGGAGTGGAAGAATCACCGGGCGAAACCATCATCTTTAATGGACGAAAGTTTAAATCATACCGCGGCATGGGATCGTTGGAAGCCATGGAAAAAGGATCAAAGGATCGCTATTTTCAGGATGTGGAAGATGATATAAAAAAGTTGGTGCCCGAGGGGATTGCCGCGAGGGTCCCTTTCAAAGGCTCTCTTTACGAAGTTATTTACCAATTGATTGGAGGTCTTCGCGCCGGAATGGGTTACTGCGGAACTCCCACAATTGAACAACTGCATCAGGCCAAATTTACACGAATTTCAGGAGCAGGAATTACCGAAAGTCACCCGCACGATGTGTCCATTACAAGTGAATCTCCCAATTATAGTCGGGGAGAATAAAACAAGATACTATTTTCGAGCATCATTCGTTTATTGCTATGCGATCCTGTGTTAAATTATTTTGGTTTTTAATGTTACAGACATGAAACAATTTTTGTTATTGGCCGCTGTCTTATTCACAACGCATCTTTTTGCTCAACAAGGCAATGATCCTGTTTTGATGACAATTAATGGAACTCCCATTCATCGGTCTGAGTTTGTCTACCTCTACAATAAGAACAATGCTCAAAACGCATTAGATAAACGAACGCTGCAAGATTATCTCGAATTATTTGAAAATTTCAAGATGAAGGTGCTTGAAGCTGAGGCTGAAGGTATGGATACGACAAAAGCATTCTTGGATGAATTTCTCGGTTATCGTCGTCAACTAACGCCGCCTTATCTGACGGACACCGTGATGAGAAACAAGCTGGAACATCAGGCTTACAATCGTTTGACAAAGGAAATTGATGTTAGCCACATTTTAATTCGTGTTGCGCCTAATGCACCTCCGGCTGACACGTTGAAAGCCTATCAAAAAATCATGGCTATACGCGATCGGGTAACCAAGCCACGTGTTGAAATGGTTGTAAAAAAAGGGTTTTTATTCAAGAAGACTATTAAAAAAATATTACCTCCCGAAAACTTTGAAACTGTAGCAAAAGAAGTTTCTCAGGATCCTTCTGCTGCTCAGAATGATGGCCATTTAGGGTATATTACCGGATTTATGACTATTTATCCATTTGAATGTGTGGCTTATCACACGCCTGTGGACAGCATCAGCATGCCGGTTCGGACGATGTATGGGTATCATTTGATTAAAGTGAACGGTATTCGTCCATCTCGTGGTGAGGTACAAGTTGCACATATTATGCGTTTTGCTGAAAAAGGTTCTCCTGACTCGGCGATGATTGCGGCCAAACATGCCATTGATAGCATTTATCAGGTGCTTCAACATGGAGCTGACTTTGCCACGACTGCACGGGAGGCTTCTCAAGATCGTAGCTCAGCCGTTAATGGCGGTGTGTTGCCTTGGTTTGGTACCGGATTTATGGTGAAAGAGTTTGAGAACATGGCATTTTCGTTGAAGAAAGGGGAAATAAGCCATCCATTTCAAACTTCTTATGGTTGGCATATTATGAAGTTGCTCGATACAAGAAAATTAGCGCCTTTTGCTCAGAAAAGAGAAGAAATTGCACGCCGCATTCAGCATGATGAGCGAGCCGCTATAATCGCGCAATCTTTCATAAACAAATTAAAGGCTGAATATCATTTTCATCTGGATTCTGCTGCACTTACTCCATTTTATAAATTAGCTGACCAGTATTCTGTCAAAGATTCTTTATTTAAAGTCGCATCTGAGAAATTGAATGCTCCAATCGCAACGTTTGATAGTATTCAATTGACTCAAAAAGAATTTGCTGATTTCCTGAATGAAAATCCGATCAGCCAAGAACCAACACCCAAAGAAATTATTGACGAAAAATGGAATAAATTTGCGTCGAATGAGTTGATGAGTTATGAAAACAGTCAGTTAGAAAGGAAATATCCTGATTTTGCCAATTTAGTACGTGAATATCATGATGGGATTTTGCTATTCAATATTAGTAATCAGGAAGTTTGGGAAAAAGCTACAAAAGACGAAGCCGGGTTATCGGCATATTTCAAAGCACATAAAAGTAATTATACGTGGAAAGAGCCTCATTTCAAAGGAGCAATCATTTATTGTAAAAATGAGGTTGTGAGTAAGGAAGCGCATGCGTTGCTCAAGAAGGCTCCTCGTGATTCGGTTGATAGTTATTTGACATCGCATTTGAACAAAAAAGCGGCTTATGTGGTAAAAGTTGAAAACGGATTGTTTTCAAAAGGTGAAAATCCGGCAGTGGACAAACTTGTGTTCCACGAAGGAGGTTTTGAGCCAAAATCTGATTTCCCTATTGTGTTTTATGTTGGCAAAATAATTCAACAACCTGAAAATTACACTGATGTAAGAGGTTTGGTTACGGCTGATTATCAAAACTATTTAGACGCCGAATGGGTGAAACAGTTACGAAAGAAATATCATATTGTGGTCAATAAAGCAGTTTTGGCTACCATCAAAGAAAATTAAAGGTTTTGAGATTTAAAACCCGCTTTTTTGCTCGATAATAACCAAGTCAACGCCTTATCTGTTCCTATCGTAGATAAGCTCCCTGGTTTTCCGAAACAAAATGCCTTTAATGGAAAAGTAGAAACAGAATATTTTTTAGCGACATGTTTGTAGAGCAACTGTTTCTCCAAGCATTTACTATACAATTGAAACGCAACATTTATTAAATTATTGTTCGAATGAAATACCTAAGAAACAGATTGTCCTTTCTTTTTTTTCTGTTATGTGTTGTGCAGTTTATTTCTGCTCAGCGCAATGTCATTGATCAAGTCATTTGGGTAGTAGGTGACGAACCTATTTTGCTTTCCGATGTCGAGAATCAAAAACTTCAGATGCAGTATCAAGGAGAAAAAATAGATGGTGATCCCAACTGTGTAATTCCTGAGCAGATTGCTATTCAAAAATTATTTTTACATCAGGCTAAATTAGATAGTGTCGTGGTCAGCGAGTCAGCTGTGAATGGAGAAGTAGATCGACGAATTAATTATTATATCGGGCAAATCGGTTCAAAGGCAAAGTTGGAAGAATATTTCAATAAGCCACTTTCACAAATTCGGGAAGAATTATTAAGTACGGTGCGCGATCAAATGATTGTTCAACAAATGCAGCAAAAACTTATTGGCGATGTGAAAGTAACGCCCGAAGATGTGCGTAAATTTTATAAAGAATTGAATCAAGATAGTATTCCGACCGTTCCTGCTACTGTTGAAATTCAAACTATTACGCAATATCCTACTATTCCTCAAGCTGAAATTGATCGAGTTAAAGCGCGCCTTCGTAGTTTTGCAAGTCGTGTTGATTCAGGCCAAGCTGATTTTTCGACTTTAGCCATGTTGTATTCTGAAGATCCTGAATCAGCTAAACATGGAGGAGAACTTGGTTTTATGGGGCGTGGTCAGTTGGTCCCTGAGTTTGCTAATGTTGCTTTTAGTCTGACCGATCCAAAAAAAGTATCCCGCGTGGTGCAAACTGAGTTTGGATATCATATTATTCAATTGATAGCAAAACAAGGTGACCGTGTCAATGTGCGTCATATTCTTCTTAAACCGCGTGTTTCACTTGCATCGGAGAATGCTGCGTTGCATCATTTAGATAGCATCGCAAATTTTATAAGAACCAAAAAAATGACGTTTGATGATGCAGTTATGCATTTTTCAATGGACAAAAATACCGTAATGAGCAAAGGCTTGATGATGAATCCTACAACAGGAACATCAAAGTTTGAACTACAACAGCTCCCTCCTGAAATTGCTAAAGAAGCTAATAAGCTCAGTATTGGAGAATTGTCAAATGCTTTTGTCATGATGAATCCCGAGAACAACCGTGAAGAGTGTGCTTTGATTAAAGTTAAAAATAAAATTCCAAGCCATAAAGCAAATCTTGCTGATGATTATCAGTTGCTTAAGTCAATGCTCGAATCAAAAGAGAAAGCCGACATTATTACCAACTGGATAGCCAAACGTCAAAAGGATACGTACATCTACATTGATCCTGCATGGAGAAATTGCAACTTTAAATATCCGGGATGGGTTAAAAAATAAGGCTGTAGATTTTCTCGTTTACTGAATGTTTTTTTACTCTGAAAGGAGAGATTAATAACATGGCCAATTGGCATGAAATTTTTAAATGGAATAAGTATATCGTGGGTTTGCTTGCGATATGCTTATTTTTTATTGGATTGCGAGCACAACCGCCGGGATCTTTTTTGTTGCCGACTCCACCTCGACTTACGTTAGAAGCACCACGTCTGCAATTGCCACAGCACTTGCTGCCTATCATTCCATCTGTACTTCCTGTGACTGCGCGTCAACCGGTTGTACGACCGGTTCTTGTCCCGAATTCCAAAGATAAAAATTTGGTGTACTTAGTAAATGCGCAGACACTTGACTTTGATCAAGTCTTCAATCCGGATGTTCAGGTATTGAGAGGTGATGTTCAGTTTCGCCAAGGGAATACATTTATGTATTGCGACAGCGCTTATTTTTATCAGCAAGAGAACTCGTTAGATGCATTCGGAAATGTGAAGATGGTGCAAGGCGATACACTTTTCCTTTATGGAGATATGCTTTATTATGATGGGAACAGCCAATTGGCACGCATGAAATACAACGTAAGAATGGTCAATCGCAAAGTGGTACTTACCACCGATAGTTTATTGTTTGATCGCGTGAAAAATGTTGGATATTATACTACTGGCGGAAAAATTGTGGACGAAACCAATACTCTTACTTCTTTAATTGGTCAATATTATCCTTCAGAACACAAAGCTATTTTCCAGACATTGGTCAAATTAGTAAACCCCAATTTTGTGTTGAGATCCGATACGCTTAATTATGATACGCAGTCCGGAGTCGCTACTATTGTTGGCCCGTCAACAATGATTTACAAAGAAAAAACCATTATTCATTCCAAAAGTGGCTGGTACAACACGCGCAACGACCAATCACAATTACTTGATCGATCTGTTATTAAAAATGAAGATGGACGAACATTGACGGGGGACACGATTTACTACGACAAACGAATCGGCATTGGTGAAGCACATCATCATATAGTTATAACGGATACCACGCAGAATCTGCAGTTGTTTGGCAATTATGGTTACCTGAATGATAAAAAACAATTTGGATATGTTACCGATTCGGCAATGTTAGCTCAATACGGTCCTTCGGATACGCTTTATCTCCATGCTGACACACTTTACACTTTCAAGGATTCCATCTACAATCAAGCTAAGGCATACCATCATGTACGGTTTTTCAGACATGATTTTCAGGGTCAATGCGATTCGCTGTTTTATTCTGCTCGTGACTCGGTGATGCATTTATATGGAAGTCCCATTTTGTGGTCGGATGAACAGCAACTCACAGGAAATGAGATGGCAGCCTATTTCAAAAATAAAGAAATAGATTATGTCCATGTAATGAAAAACGCTTTTGCAGCGCAACAATTCGATACACTTCGCTATAATCAGCTTTCAGGCAAAGAATTGTTTGCTTATTTCAAGCAACGGGAACTTTATAAAATCTTTGTCAGTGGCAATGCCGAATCCATCTATTTCCCACTCAATAAAGACAGTACTTTGGTTGGAATGAATACGACACAAAGCGGGTTTATTACGATTTATATCCAGAAAAAGAAAATAGAGAAGATTCTTTTAACGCCAACTTCCAATGGTATTATGTATCCGCCTGATAAAACGCCGGCAGATCAAATGACGTTGAAAAATTTCACGTGGCAGGCTACTCTGCGACCACGTGATAAAAATGATATCTTTACCTTCCGTCAGGCTGCAAAAGCGACAGCCATAGAACGGCATAAAGTAACCATTGCCGTTGAAAATAAATAACGCTTTTCTTACATGGAAGCAGTTGAAAGTATCAATTGTTCTATAACGTTAGGAAAATGGGCTTGTTCTAATAAATGGATTTTTGCAGCAACATCATCCGGAGTGTCTGACAATTCCACGGAACAAGTCGCTTGAAAAATGATATCGCCTGCATCGTATTGCCCATTTACATAATGAATGGTGATCCCTGATTCTTTTTCGCCGGCGGCTACCACTGCTTGATGAACGTGTTCTCCATACATTCCCTTTCCTCCAAATTTAGGCAAGAGTGCAGGGTGAATGTTTATGATGCGGTTTGGATAAGCGGCAATCAAATAATCGGGAATTTTCAGCAAAAAACCTGCCAAAACGATCCAGTCAATCCCATGTTCAGTGAGGAGCTGCAAGACGGATTGCGTGTTTGCCAATTCATCTTTTGAACAGAGTGCGGTGGGGACTTTAGCCTGCAAAGCTCGATGCAAAACGTAAGCTTTTGGGTTGTTCGATACGATTAAAGCAACTTCAATGCGATGTTGATTGCTAAAATAACGGATAATGTTCTCGGCGTTTGTGCCCGATCCGGAGGCAAAAATGGCAATTTTGATCATGTGATAAGTGGTTGAAATGCACATTATGAGTGATTTTGTGCAGGAAAAAAGGTTTTTTAAAAGAAAAACTATGGTAGTACCAAGAATTTTGTGTTCCTTTGCACGACAAATTTAGAACAAATTTCATTTACAACCAAAAATCTTTAAAGTTATGTCAGAAGTTGCAGACAAAGTAAAGGCGATTATCGTTGACAAGTTAGGTGTTGACGAATCAGAAGTTACACCACAAGCGAGCTTTACAAATGATTTAGGTGCAGATTCACTGGACACCGTAGAATTGATCATGGAGTTTGAAAAAGCATTTGGGATTACCATTCCAGATGATCAAGCTGAGAAAATTTCGACAGTAGGTGAAGCAATTGCTCACATTGAAGCAGCGCTTAAATAATTCGACAACTCTGTATGGAATTAAAAAGAGTAGTAGTAACAGGTCTTGGTGCCGTCACTCCATTAGGTAATTCTGTTCCCGAATTGTGGAACAATTTAATTGATGGTGTGAGCGGTGCAGGACCTATTACTTTTTTTGATGCGTCTCAATTTAAGACACGCTTTGCTTGCGAGGTTAAGAATTTTGACACGAGTGAGTTGATGGAACGAAAAGAGCTTCGTAAAAACGACCGCTATACGCTTTTTGCCATAGCTGCCGCTAAAGAAGCAATTATTAATTCCGGACTGAACTTGGATGCCGTCGATAAAGAGCAAGTTGGAGTCATTTTTGCTGCAGGAATTGGAGGTATTCAAACTTTTGAACAAGAAGTTGCAAATTATTATACGCATATTGAAGCTGGCCCAAAGTTTAATCCATTCTTTATTCCAAAGATGATTTCAAACATGGCTGCCGGGCAAATTGCGATTATTTATGGATTTCATGGACCAAATTATGCCACGGTATCCGCTTGTGCTTCTTCTACAAATGCTATTATTGATGCGTTTAACAATATCCGTTTGGGAAAAGCAAAAGTAATTTTGGCAGGAGGTTCAGAAGCTGCCATTACGCCAGCCGGTATGGGTGGTTTTAATGCGTTGACTGCTATTTCTACCCGTAATGATGATCCACAAGGTGCTTCGCGTCCGTTTAGCAAAAGTCGCGATGGTTTTGTTATGGCTGAAGGTGGTGGATGTATTATTCTAGAAGAATTGGAACACGCATTAGCTCGTGGCGCGAATATCCTTTGTGAAGTAGCAGGAGGTGGTTTATCCGCCGATGCTTATCACATGACGGCCTCGCATCCGGAAGGGCTTGGCGCTAAATTGGTAATGAAACGTGCTCTGGACGATGCGGAGATGGTTCCTGAACAAATCGATTATATCAATGTGCATGGCACATCAACGCCTGTCGGAGATATTTCTGAATCCAGAGCAATTATCAATGTCTTTGGTGACCATGCTTATAAATTGAATATTAGTGCAACTAAATCGATGACGGGACACTTACTGGGAGCTGCCGGAGCTGTAGAAGCCATTGCAACCATCCTGTCTGTTGTCAACGATATTATTCCTCCAACCATCAATTTCCACGAAGGCGATGAAGATGAAGCGATTGATTACAATTTGAATTTCACCTTCAATAAAGCACAAAAACGAAAGGTTCAAGCAGCCTTGTCGAATACTTTTGGATTTGGCGGGCAAAACGCAAGCATTATTGTCAAGAAATTCGCTAAGTAACGCGTGGTTTTTTTTCGACACATATCTGAAAAAATAAGGCTCTTGACGAATCATCGAAAAGAGCCTTATCTGTTATTTAATCGACTTATCGGCTTTTTCCCTGAAAAGATTGAATTATATGAGTTGGCATTGCTTCATAAATCGATGGGAGCAAGAAACTCAAGCGGTAAATTAGCCAATAACGAACGATTGGAATTCTTGGGCGATGCAATTATCACGGCAGTGGTATCTGATATTGTTTACGAACATTTTAGTGAAAAAGAAGAAGGCTTCCTCACAAATATTAGAGCAAAGATTGTGCAGCGAGAGTCGCTTAATAAAATTGCTATTGAAATGGGGATTCCTGCATTGATTCAGTTACCTTCAAGTGGTCAACTTCATGGCAATAATGTCTTTGGGAATGCTTTGGAAGCGTTGGTAGGAGCTATTTATTTAGATCAGGGATTTGAGCGATGTAAGGAATTTATTCAACATCGAATTATAGATAAATCTTTGAATATAAATACTCTGGCTAATAAAGAAGTAAACTTCAAATCACGTCTCATTGAGTGGGGGCAAAGTCATAGAGTTCCTGTTGTTTTTGATGTATTCGAAACCCTTCAGAATCGCCAGAATGAAGTGACATTTCAAACAAGGGCATTGGTAAATGGAGAAGTTGGAGGAATTGGTGATGGCCATTCCAAAAAAGAATCCCAGCAGCAAGCTGCAAAAATGGCTTATATCAAGTTGCAAAACGATCATGTTTTTGTAGATAAAGTGCTGAAAGTCGATTGTCAAATGCCAGATGTTGACGCTGATTGCGATCATAACGATATTGCAGAAAATGCATTGTATGCCGATGAAGATAATATGCTGAATGAAAATGGCACATTATCATCAGAATATTCGACTTTGGAGCAATCTCAGCCATCGGGTACTCACGTAGTGATTTAAGGATTTTGAATGATGCAAATTGTCTTTTTGGGAACGGGAACTTCCACCGGAGTGCCGCATATTTGTTGTAATTGCGAGGTTTGCACTTCTTCGGATGAACATGATAAGCGATTGCGTTCCTCTTTGTTGATCAGAGACAAAGATAGAACCATTTTGATCGACTGTGGCCCTGATTTCCGCCAACAAATGTTGACGCATCACATCTGCTCATTGGATTCTATCTTATTAACCCATGAGCATTATGATCATGTAGGCGGTTTGGATGATGTGAGAGCATTTCAGACTATGGATATTTTTGCTGAAGATCGTGTGGCGGAAACTTTATTAAAGACCATGCATTATTCTTTTGCCGCAAATAAATATCCAGGGGTGCCTGATTTCAAGATGCACATTATTCATGAATATGAACCTTTTGAAATAGGGGAGACACATTGTATTCCAATACGACTTATGCATGCCCATTTGCCTGTTTTAGGATTTCGTCTTGGAAATATGGCGTATTTGACCGATTTAAAGACAATTCCAAATGAAGCGCTTCCTTTGTTGCAAGATTTAGATATTCTGATTTTGGGAACTCTGCGATTTAAACCTCATTTTTCTCATCTAATGGTTGATGAAGCGTTGGAGGTCGTCCATTTGCTTAAACCAAAACAGACCTATTTTACTCACATCGGACATGATATGGGAAAACATGCTGATGTCGGGAAACAACTGCCTCCTCATGTAGCGTTAGCGTATGACGGCTTAACAATTGAAACTTATTAAATATGTATATTGCGGCTGCTTAATGAATCAATAGGTTGGATTCGTGATGAATCGGAAATGAAGATTTAAGTAGAACGCATGAAAAAACCAAATTTACGATGCAAAAAATTAGAAACATTGCAATTATTGCCCACGTTGACCATGGCAAAACGACACTTGTTGATAAAATGTTGTTAGCCACTAAACTCTTTCGCGAGAATGAGCAGGTTGGCGAATTGATTTTAGACAATAATGATTTAGAGCGTGAGCGTGGAATCACTATTTTATCGAAAAATGTCTCTGTCATCTACAAAGATTACAAGATTAATATTATTGACACTCCGGGTCACGCTGATTTCGGTGGTGAGGTAGAACGCGTTTTGAACATGGCTGATGGTGTTCTCTTGTTGGTTGATGCTTTTGAAGGACCAATGCCTCAAACCCGTTTCGTGCTGCAAAAAGCATTGCAATTGGGTTTAAAACCTATTGTTGTGATTAATAAAGTGGACAAACCTAATTGCCGTCCGGAGGAAGTTCAAGAAGAGGTTTTCGATTTGATGTTTAATTTAGATGCTACTGAAGATCAACTAAATTTTCATACTGTATTTGGTTCCGCCAAACAGGGTTGGATGTCAAATGATCCGCATGAAGTCAAAACAGACATTTTTGATCTTTTTGATGCTATCATTGAATATATTCCTGAACCAATCTATTTGGAAGGGACGCCTCAAATGCTCATTACTTCACTCGATTATTCTTCGTATGTTGGCAGAATTGCCATTGGACGAGTACATCGTGGCGAACTGAGAGAAGGAATGGTGGTTGCCTTGGCAAAGCGCGACGGAAGCGTTGTTAAATCAAAGATCAAAGAATTGAATGTTTTTACCGGTCTTGGCAGAACAAAGGTTGATAAAGTGATCTCGGGAGATATTTGTGCGTTAATTGGGATTGATAATTTTGACATCGGTGACACCATCACGGATATTGATAATCCTGATCCACTCGATCCGATTGCGATTGACGAACCAACCATGAGTATGTTGTTTACTATCAACAATTCTCCGTTCTTTGGTAAAGAGGGAAAATTCGTGACCTCTCGTCATATTCATGATCGGTTGATGAAAGAATTGGATAAGAACTTAGCGTTACGTGTCGAAAAAAGTGAAGCTCAAGATGCTTGGGTGGTTTATGGCCGTGGTGTTCTTCACTTATCCATTTTGATTGAAACGATGCGCCGCGAAGGTTATGAGCTTCAAGTGGGGCAGCCTCAAGTGTTATTTAAGGAAATTGCAGCAGAGAAACACGAGCCTGTTGAGCAACTCACTATCAATGTACCGGATGAATATTCGGGGAGAATTATAGAAATGGTTGCAACACGAAAAGGAGAAATGCGTAACATGGATCGAAAAGGGGAACGCGTGAACCTTGAATTCATCATTCCTTCACGAGGTATTATTGGTTTGAGAAATAATGTTCTCACCGCTTCAGCAGGAGAAGCTATCATGGCTCATCGTTTTCTTGAGTATCAACCTTACAAGGGTGATATGGAGCGACGTACAAATGGTTCAATTACTGTGATGGAAGGGGGCACCGTGTTTGCTTATGCGCTTGATAAGTTGCAAGACAGAGGAAGATTCTTCGTTTCTCCCCAAGAAGAGGTATATGCAGGCCAAGTAGTTGGGGAACATTGCAAAGAAGGAGACCTAAGTGTCAACGTTACCAAGTCGAAAAAACTCACAAACATGCGTGCTTCAGGTTCGGATGACAAAGCACGTATAACGCCTCCTATTATTTTTAGTCTCGAAGAGGCTTTAGAATATATCAAAGAGGATGAATATGTGGAATTGACTCCTAAGTCAATTCGACTACGCAAAATTGTTCTCGATGAGAATGAGCGGAAACGATTGTCTAAGAAGTAAGAATCATTTTCCCTTCTTGATAAAGTGAAACTGCTTCGCGAATCGAAGCTAATCCAAAATCTTCTGGATGAATGTAGTCGAGCTTAATAAAAAAAGTTTCGACTACATCGTCTAAGGGTTTCAATTCTTCTAAATTTTCGACTTCGCACTGATAGAAAAGATCGAGTGTGGGAATAGTCATACCCGACCAACGATACCTATTTGGAATGGTGAATATCATTTCAGCTTTAGTGACCGTTAAGTTTAACTCCTCTTTTATTTCCCGTTTTACGGCTTCTTCCCCCGTTTCTTCTAGTGCAACAAAGCCACCTGGGAGGTCTAAAGTTCCCTTAGCCGGATCGTGTGCTCTGCGTCCTACTAATAATTCACCTTCATTGTTTACAATGAATGCAGCAACCGCTGCGGATGGGTTGATGTAATAATTAAACCCACAATTCTCACATATTTTCGCATTTTCTTGCTTTGCTACGAATTTAGATGAGCCACAAACAGGGCAATATCGGAAAAGCGCCAATGGATGCTTATTTTCTTTTTCGATAAGTTCCATGTATTCCTCAACCTTTTTTTGATGGCGTGATTCATGCAGTGTGGCAACAACAGTTAGCAAGCCAATAGCGCCTATTACTGAAAGAATCAATACATTCATGGTAACTCGTTCGTCATGGTATGTGCTCAACCGAGTGATTACTTCAAAACTGATTGCCATTAAAAGAATAGTGACAGCAATAGTGATTGCGATTTTTAATGTTGTTTTCATAGGAATAAAGAAGTTGGATTATGTCTGGTTAATGCTAGTATTGCTCTATTATACAGTGTTTCTAAATGGAATAAATGTCTGCAGGATCATTTTTATAAAAGATACGACAAGTGAAACTTAGCTTAATCTTTCGCTTACATTGAAAATAGTATCGTAGCACAAAGATAATGTCATTTTTATTACAACCTATTTATTTAACATAAAGTTTTTGGTTATTTGTGTCATTTTACTTGTATAGAGAAACGCCCTCTATTTTGCATGGTTCACATGATTTTATGTCTGGTTGTGCGTAAAAGCGTCGTTTCTTCAGTATATGTCTCGTTTTTTTTTGTGTTTTTTGAAAATATTGGAATTCAAACATGACGTTGCCTTCATAAAAAAAATAATGGTGAACACGGGTAAAGCATAAAAATCATTGTTATATTTATGGATTCAGCTCTTTTTTTGCTTGAAGAATAAGAATCATTTTCATGTATGTTCAAGTATCAAAAAGCAATGTCATTTTAACTCACCATTCACCCATAATGAATTGATGGATTTCGACGTGTTGTTCTTTTCATTTTAAAAAACTGAGAAGGAGTTGATGAAAATCAGAATTTATTGTACCTTTGCACTCCGAATTTGACTCCGTAGCTCAGTTGGTAGAGCAAATGACTCTTAATCATTGGGTCGAGAGTTCGAGCCTCTCCGGGGTCACTTTTAAAAGCGATGATTTTCATCGCTTTTTTTATTTGTTCCTTCTTTGATCCCAAAAACGAGATAAAGTTTGTGAAGGGACTATCTTGGTGCGCAGGCATCCTTGTCTTCTTTTGAAATGTTTTCTTTGCAAAGTTGTTGTTGTGCATTAAGCAATTGGTCTCCAATGCCAATTGTGTAACCTGTTGATTTAAAAAACAGTGTTCCATCTTTGTCGCAAAGTATCACAATCGGTAATTTGATATCTGTTGTTTGTGCAAATTGCTCATGCAAGGCATCGGTTACTTCTCCTCGTTGATCAACTACAATGAGATTGGGTGTTGGCAATAAATACGAGGATAGCACATCAGCCTGATGGATTTTGATTGGAGATAGCACGAAAAGGAAAAATATTTTTCGATTTTGAAGACGATTGGAAAGAACGGCAAGGTCGTTTAATACATGACGGGAAGGTTCTTGTTCAGGATCAAGCAGAATAATAGCAATCTCTTTTTTGTGTGTTATCAACGATGTAAGTGAATGTGTTGTGGCTTCATTTGGTAATTGAACCTGCAATTGTTCTAAATTTATTTTTCCCAGAGGATGAAGAATTCTTGTATCCTGACGCAACGTAACTGGCAATCTCGATTCATCTCCTTGTCTTACTGTGAAGAAAGCCAAAGAGCTAAGTACTTTATCATCGGGAAGTCTGTTGCCGGTGGTCAAAACATAGCGACCCGTATCCATGAGTAATGGATCGGGGAAGTCAGTCACTTTTTGGTTATCTTCAAATGTGAGCGTATGATACCCGCCATAGTGTAATTGCGCGATGGTAAATTGTTGTCCATATTGAGGAATGATGGTATTTTTGCAATTCAACAATTTAACTTTTCCTTGAACGAAAGCAACCGGTTTTTGTGTTTGGAAATCAACTCCGTACCATTGATCATTTTTCAGATATTCGGGTTTGTTGGTGGTTGGGTTTAGTCGTGAGGGAATACCAAAAGAACGACATGCTGCTACGAAAAACAAATTGCGAGAGGAGTAATCCGCAATACGATACGTATAAACATTTTCGGGAGAAATTAATATGTTTGAAGGTTGGTTTGCTGTTCGGTTAATGCGAATGTTGGTTGCAATCCAGTGGATTAATGGCAATATGTCTTGACGACAAGCGCACGCCATATCCAATCCAAAGTGATTTATTAAAAAAGAACGCCACGGAGTGATGTTTTCTGTAGAAATGCGTGGGGAAAGCACATAACGAATAAAGTTGTCTTCACTAACGCCAGGATTACGATTCTCAGGCTTTGTAGCACAAAGAAGATGATCTGTCATAATGGATGCGTTGAGGTCGCTTAAATCCTTTTCTGATAGTTGAGATGCTAACGCAAGCAGATATATTGGTGCAACAAATGCGTTCTGAGCGAGATAGGCTTTTACCTGAGGCCAGTTTCCGTAACTTTGTTCGATAAGTTCGCCGACAGTATCAGCGGAAAGAAAATAACGATTGGCAAAACTCTTTGCCCATGCTGCATCTTTGAACGTGGCAATGTAAGCGTGGCGGATCGAATCTTCCGATCGAAGACGTTTGTTGTTTTCCTCTTTCAGATTAGCGCTCAATGTATCAGGTACCGTAATTACCGGCGGAGGAATCATGTTGAAAGATATCGAAGCGGTATTCAATACGTTTTCAGATAGCGTTACAACCAACGTATCCGTGGTACGTACATCTAATTTTCTAAATCCCAATAGGTGATTTTTAACTACCCAGATCAATAAATCCCCTTTCCCAAGCGTGACATGCGCTTCTCCATTTGCATTAGTGCACGTTTTCAAAATAGGATAAAATTCCGCGTAATTGTAGAGCCTGCATTCCACTTTTGCACTGTCAACAGGATGCCCCAATGTGTCTGTAACCTCAATTACGATCGGCTTTACCGGTGCATATCGTGCTGTGAGATTTAATTCCGAAAAGCGGTCTGTTGTTCGTATTGCCGAGGGATCTTCGGCATCAGGACCGTAAGTGTATGCATGAATAAACACAGCACGTTTTGCTGGTTCAGTGAACCACGCTCTATTTAAACAAGGTTCCGGTTCGCATGCTCCCATATAATTCCATTTCCCGTCAATCCATACTTCCACCCAGGCATGGTTGTCATCTGTATGTGCCCAGCGTGGTGTGTATACCTGACGGGCAGGAATGCCCACTGTTCGTAAAGCGGCAACCGTGAAGGTTGATTCTTCCCCACAGCGACCAAATGCGCGCAACATCAAACTCATGGGTGAGCTGGTGCGGCTATCGGTGCCGCGATAAGAGACTTTTTCATGGCACCAATGGTTGATTTCCAATGCGGCTGCTTCCATACTTAATCCTTGAACACGTTCTTTCAGTTCAGGATACATGACCAGTCGAAATGAATCCAGAGGCTCGTTGTTAACGCGTAAAGGGAGAACATAATGGAGAAAAATATTTGCGGGAATTTTTGTCCCCCAATCCACGTCATGTTTTGTCTCTAAAGTCTGTTTTACATTGGCATCAAAGAATCCAGGAGAATAGGTTATCAGATCACTTAGCGGCATGTAGGCGTACAAATATTCCATCAGAAACTTTTCATCTTGCTGCATGGGATGTTGCTGCAAATATATCCATGGTGGAGCGTTTTTACCTATCACTTGCATTTGTGACAAAATCATCTTGTGCAATTGAGTAGGGGAGGGACTGTTTTGTCCACCACACATACTTGCTGTAAAAAAAAACAGTAACAGAAATAAGTGTTTTTTCATCTGTAAGTAATTTATTCGGTTAAGGTCGAATGAAACTCACATGCAAACAATTATATATTTGGATATTACAAAAATACACATGCTTCATGATAGATATTTAAATATCCGTGTTGTAAATGAAGGTGATTCGTAAATAACTTCAGCTACTATATCGATGATTTTTCGTGTTTACCTATCGCAAATATACACTTAAAAACGACGAATATGTTTTTTGGCTTTCTTTTTCGGTGTCTCAAATATTTTTTGATCTTCAGGGGATAGTAATCCGAAACAATGGAAGATAATTTTTCACTGTTAAACATCAACAAAACATCGTCTTATTGTTCCTTATGTCAGTGAAAAAGAGTATTTCGTGTGTATCTTTGAGTTTTATTTTATGCATCTTTTAATATGTTCATGGATGTTTTTGCGATCAATATTTATGCTGGTTTTTGAGATAATACCCAAGCATAAATAATCTTCCATTGTTTTTATGAAATGAGTTCCATGTCTCCTTAATGTAAAAACAAAATCATATGAAACGAGCATGTATTCAGAGATTCAACAAAGCTGATGAATTGAAAATCAACGAGACATGAAAAATAAACTCTTTATAGTTAAAGTAAATTATGCGAGTTTCATACGTCCTTAAACGAATAAAACATTTTCGTATGAAAACAATTACATTCCTTAAATGGTTATCGGTGGGGTTTGTGTGTGTGCCATTCTGGTTAAATGCACAAAATTTCACCACAATACAAGGCAAAGTGATCGATGCTTCCACGCATCGTGTTTTGGTTGCTGCATCCGTACAGGTGAAAGGCTCTTCTGTGGGGATTGTGACGAATGGGGAAGGCCAATTTTTAATCAAAATCCCCTTTGCATATCAACATGACAGCCTTCGTTTTTCGCATATAGGCTTTCAACCTGCCATTGTGTCTATAGATGAGTTGGTGAGTCATTCTCCCAAAAACATCATTCGATTGGTTCCAGCGGTTTATAACTTGAAAACCATTACCGTCCGTTCAGGCAATGCGTTGGAGTTAGTGCAACATGCTTTTGAAAATACAGTGACCAATTATGGTAAAACTCCTGTGCAGATGACCGGATTCTATCGCGAAATGATTAAAAAAGGAAATCGTTATATTGCTATCAGTGAAGCTATTTTGAATATAATCAAAGCCTCTTACAATTCTTTTTCTTCCGATCAGGCTACTATTTTCAAAGGACGGGGAATCGTGGATCATTCGCAGATTGATACGCTGTTTATGAAATTCCAAGGTGGCATTACTTCTGCATTGTCTATCGACGTGATGAAAAATCCTTTTGTGGGTGGGACGCCCATTGATCAAATCGGTGCTTTGTATGATTTCACATATGATACTCCCCAGATGATTAATAATCGCTTTAACTATGTGGTTGATTTTAATCAAAAGCCCGAAACGCGCGGTGAAATTTTGTTTCGCGGGAAAATTTTCATTGATGCTGAAACCGAAGCGGTTTCTCGTGTTGACTTTAATATGAATGTGGAAAAACGTGCTGATGCAAGTTCTTTATTTATCTTGAAAAAGCCCTTCGGAGTGAAAGTAGATGTGGTCTCTGCTCATTATGTGGTGAATTACAAAGAACAGCATAATCGTTGGTATTTCGATTATTCGTCCATGGAAGTGAAATTCAAATGTAAATGGGCAAGGCATCTGTTTAGCTCTTACTTTACCGTGATGGGTGAATTGGCCATCACCGATCATTCGCCCAATATAACCCCGATTCCATCGCGCTCGAGAGTCAAATGGAACGATATTGTATCGGATAAAGTGACCAATTTCAAAAACGATAATTTTTGGGAATCTTATAACGTCATTGAACCTGAAAAACCAATTGATCAAGTGATTCAACGAATTTCAAAACAATTGAAACGGGAGGAAGCCAAAGAGAAGAAAGAATCAAAATCGAAGTAATCTTTTCTTATAAAAAACTCCGACACTGCATTGCAACGTCGGAGTTTTTTCATTTGTCTCAGTTACTTTATTTGATGCTAAACTTATAAATGCACGTCTCGTCATAGTTTTCACCTGGATGTAAAACGGGTGATGGAAATTGGGCATAATTTGGAGAACAGGGAAATCCTTGTGTTTCCAAACATATTGCATAACGCACATCATACTTTTTCCCGTATTTCCCCACGTGATTTTCAATCCAGTTGCCGGAATAGACCTGAACGCCGGGTTGTGTTGTAAAAACTTCCATGAGACGACCACTCTTGGGTTCGTGCAAAGAAGCGGCAAAGGCTAAATCATGAGCTTGTGGCTTTTTTACCACCCAATTGTTGTCAATTCCTCGTCCGAATGTAAATTGATCAAAATCGGCGTTGATGCGTTCACTGACTTTTACAGGTGTACGGAAATCCATCAGCGTGTTATCTACGGCTCTTATCTCTCCAATAGGCGCTTGTGTTTCGTCTAATGGCGTATAAAAATCAGCGTTTACCATCAGTTCATGATCTTCAATATTCCCGTTTCCTGCTCCTTTGAGATTGAAAAATGAGTGCTGACACAAATTGATGATGGTGGTTTTATCGGTAGTAGCTTGATAATCAATTTTCAGCTCGTTATCCTTGGTCAATTTATACGTCACTGTTACGTTGAGATTGCCTGGGTAACCTTCTTCTCCATCTTCTGAAAAGTAGGATAATGTCAGTTGATTTTCATCTGCCGACTCCACGTTCCAAATAGCATCATTAAAGCCTTTGATACCTCCATGAAGGTGATTTGCTCCATTGTTGACCGCTAATTGATACGTTTTTCCCTCTAATACAAAAATTCCCTTTTTGATGCGGTTTGCAAAACGTCCGCATACAGCGCCAAAGAAAGGCTCCTTGGTCAAATAATCATCAATGTTGTCAAATCCGAGAACGATATCCTCTCTATTCCCGTTTTTATCGGGAACAAAAAGAGATACGATTTTAGCCCCGTAATTAGTAACGGTCATTTCAATCTTCCCATTTTGCAAGTGATAAAGCGAAATGGTTTTTCCGTCAATTATTTTTTCAAAGTCTGTTTGCATGATTCAATGAAATTGTATGTAAATATCGTTATGCAAGTTTGCAAGCGCCATCGCCTATTTCAGCCACATAGAAATCAGGAGTGATGCCTGTTTTTGCTTTGTAGGCAGCACCTACTTTTTCGATAAATGGTTCAATAGCTTCGTCTTTCACTAAGCTGACGGTGCAACCGCCAAACCCGCCGCCGGTCATGCGTGAACCGATTACTCCGTCGATTTTCCAAGCTTCTTCAGCCATTGTGTCGAGTTCAACGCCGGTCACTTCATAGTCGTCGCGTAAAGAAACGTGCGAAGCATTCATCAGTTTGCCAAACAACTCAATATTTCCCGCTTTCAGTGCTTTCACAGCATCGGTGGTGCGTTGTACTTCCGTCACCACGTGGCGGGCGCGCTTGTGTGCCACAGGGTCGCTGTCCAATGATGATTCGACTTGTTTGAAATCGGCTTCGGACAGTTCCGCCAAATAATGAATGGGACGCACTTTCGATATCAATTCAACGGCTTTTTTGCATTCAGCCACCCGTTGATTGTAAGCGCCTGAATCTAATTTATGTGGACTGTGTGTGTTTGAAATCAATACTTTGATGCCTTGAAGTTTTACAGGAACTAGTTCAAAATCCAGTGTATTGCAATCCAAGAAAATGGCATGGTCTTTTTTGCCGTTGGCACTGGCAAATTGATCCATAATGCCACAATTGACACCGACAAATTCATTCTCGGCTTTTTGACCAATCTTGGCGACTTCCACTCGCGTATAGTTTGTTTGAAAAACATCATTCAACATGTAACCAGTAACCACTTCCAATGAAGCAGAGGAAGAAAGTCCTGCTCCATTGGGTACATCGCCCCAAATCAGCAAATCAAGTCCAAAAGGGAATGAAAAACCACGTTTGATGAATTGATCGAAAACGCCCATTGGGTAGTTTACCCACGATTTACCTTGCGGCGTTTGAAGTTGGTCAAGGGTTGTTTCAACTATTTCCGGTTGGTTGAGCGAACGAAAGCGAATCACTTTATCATCATTCTTGCGGCAAAGCAGGTAGGTGCCAAAACTGAGAGCACAAGGGAATACGAATCCGCCATTATAGTCGGTGTGTTCTCCAATTAAATTGACACGCCCTGGAGCGAAATAAAGCGCATCTGCTGGTTTTCCATACAAGGTGATAAAGGCCTCTTTTAATTCTTTTGTATTCATAATCAATGAAATAAATGGTTGGTTGAGTCTTTCTTTAAGCAGGTAAATTTAACAAAATTCCTTATGACTATTACAAGTGATAAATCTGTTTTACAACATGTTTTTTAGAACGGAATCATGAATACTTTTAGAAATCTGTCATTGGAGTTCTTACAATGAGGTACGTATTAGACATTATACGTGTTTCATTTTGACTCAAAGCTAAAGTTCTTATAATATTACTAATCGGTATCAGATGCAATAATAATCGACAATGATCTATAGGATTATCTTTTTTTGAAATCATTTAAGTTCCACAAATTCTTCCATTTAATTGTCAACTTATCATTTTTGACTTCAATAGGGAGCCAAATATATCGTCCATCAATTGGATTACGTGGGTTCCATCGGTCGGACATAAAAATGAATTCGTTCTTTTGCCCATGAACTGGTAAGATATATGTGCTTTGTGAATGGAATGTCAGATCCGAATCATTCCCCACACATGGATTCCCCGATGCTTTCCATGGCCCGAATATGGATGTTGCCACTCCTGAGCGAGCTGCATTAGGTGCCCATCCTGTACATCCTGAAGTAATCATGTAGTATTTGCCGTCTGCTTTGAAGATAGCAGGCCCTTCATTGTGTCCTCCCGGAAAAACACGTGCATATTTGCCCGAAAAGCCGGTGTAGTCATCATTCAATTGAGCAATCTGCAACGTTAGATTCTCTTCTGAAGCATAAATCAGATATGCTTTCCCATCTGTGTCGACAAAAGCCGTCATATCACGAAACATCTGACCGGATTTAAAGTCTCGACGTACAAATAATCCTTCTTGTACAGCTTTCATCCACTGAGGAGTCCATGCTTTCAAGCTGTCAGGTTGTATCGTTGACGTTTCCCATGCTTTCTTGAAATTCAGTGGCCAAATACCCGGATTTGGACGCATGGATCGAAGAAACGTATAAGGGCCTTGAGGTCGGTCACTCACAGCCACCCCTGCTCTGGCAGCACTATATCCGTTGCCTTTCAATTCAAGATGAAACCACATGACAAACTTGTTGGTTTTTTTATTAAAGATTACCTTGGGTCGTTCCAAAATACAACCTTTCGTTATATCAGAATGAGGATCATCCGAAACCGGCAATGCAATTCCTTCGTCTTTCCAGTTATATAAATCCTTCGAGGCATAACAATGAACTCCTACTTGAGCCGAGTTGCCAATCGGGCCTGCTATCTTATGCTCTCCAAACCAATAATAGACTCCTTGATAGTAAAGAATGCCTCCTCCATGTGCATTAATCACTTTTCCATTTGTGTCATTCCAAATTTCTCCTGGATGGAATGAATGATATACTTGCATGGAATGTTTTTTCGTAGTCTTCACGGGGACGGTTGCCAAAACACCAGGAATCTCGGTGTACACAAGAAACACAGCAATCAATGCCAAAATCAAGTAATGTCTATGGTTATTCTTCATGTGATAAAAATTAGTGCTTATTTAACCTCAGCTTATCAAAAAGCGATTTCAATGTTATTTTACTGTTTTCATAATCTCTAAAAAGCGATGATAGTTGCTGTGCATTCCAATTCTTCCATAACGGACCATTGATTGGTGCATTGTCAATAACTGATTCTTCAGGGCAATTTACAAAGTGACCACTCCAGCTATTTTTAGAAAAAGAATAACGAGTTGCTTTCCCATATTTGCATGTAAATGTATCTGTTGTCACAAAATAATTATGTACAAAAGAAATACGATCAGGCCAGCCACCTCCCCATGTGTTGAACGTAATCAATGATTTATCTTCTTTCGGATTAACGGGACGATCCCGAATCACAAGGTTACGATCAATCGTAACGTCTCTTACCGGACCTGTAATATGAAAAATCGGAGAGAATCCCGCACTCTTCCATGTGATACGTCCACCATCATTGTAACTAATGTTATAACGGATGATGGTGCCACTGTTGCCAGCCTCATTCCCTTTTGTAGGAGAGCAAATCAAAAAGAATCCGCCCAGATTGTCATGACTGAGATTGTATTGAAAAACAGAATGTTTGCAATTCCAATCCGAATCATATCCCTGTGCATCCCAAGGGCCTGCCATATAAGCCACTTCATTATACTGAATCAAGGTGTTATCACAACTCCATGGCCAGATGCCGGCTGAAGCATCTCCTTCCGGGAAACGTTGTCCACCCTTCATTAATCGATTATATTCCACCACAGCCCCGTCACAACCGATCGGAACAATACCATCCCCACCAAAGTCATACACCTCATTGGCCCGAATCACAACATGCAAACTTGGATACCAATTGTGGCGGTTCGTATATCCGCCTCCTGTAATGCCATTTCGATCCGTTCGTACTAACTTACAATGTTCAATAAATAAACCATTAAACCGCGATCGGATCTTCTTCCCCCGATTATCCCAGCTTATTCCGGCACCTCCTCCTTGCGACTTAACATTTGATCCGTTTACATCATGAATATATAGATGCTCTAAGCATATCTGGCGGGCTTCCCCATAATTATCAAGAAGTACAAATACTCCTTTTCGGTTCGCCTTCCTTGTCATGCCGGTATTCGTAATTTCGAGGTTTTCAATGGTCACATAAGATGAATTATACAGAAAAATGGCTTCATCAAATTTTCCATCTGCAGCTATTATTGGTTTAGCACCTGTTCCATAGGCACTAAATACAATAAGTCTTTTGTTGCTTCCTTGCGTATTAATTGTTAGTTGTCCGTGTAATACACTACCACAAGCAAATAAAATGGAATCACCCGGTAAAAACGTACTGTTATTTACTTTTTGCAGCGTTTTCCATGCCTGACTTACAGATATTCCACTGTTTGAATCATTTCCAATAGCCGAATTGACATAAAACGATCTGGCTTGAAGAAATGAAAAAGACAACAAAAACGTGCCCGTTAGAAAAAGAAACTTCATGGGTATTTGTATTAATTGTGTTCTTTACTTGACGAATTCAATAAGAACATTTCAAGTGGCTTCTTTTATTTTTGGTAATGCAACAGATAGAAAGTATAGTGATATGATTGATCACCAGGCAATCGGTATTGCGGCATGGCACGTGCATTGCGGCTCCATGTATCAATGCCGCCTACCCCCATTTGTTTATCATCCAGGTTGACCGTGATATAATCACGCGTTGGCAGTCCGTCGATGTGGGTTGCCTGTTCCAGATCCTGCAATGAATAGGGCCATGCGCTTACACTTAACGTAGGTTCCCCAACAGCCATCAGTCCTTGTTCGGCAGCATTGGTGAATCGTACCCAACGTACATCATCCCGATTGCCATTATCCTGCGGTCGCACATAGTTCGTCCACAGCGAATCCACTAATCCGGAATAAATGCCAACGGTAGCTCCTGTTTGACGATCGGGATAGTTTTCTTGAGGCCCGCGACCATACCAACACATCGACTCGAATTCTTTTGGTATGCGAAGTGTCATTCCTATTTTTGGAATGCAAGGAGGCACTTGCCCGATTGGATTCAGAGATTCTTCCACTTTAACAATCCCATTCTCATAGATCGTATATGCTACTTGCCACGTTGACTCTCCAACAGGTAGAGTGCCTTTCACGGCAACCATAACCGATTGATCATCTTGCTTGATTATATTCACAGAAGTAACTCTCCTTTCTTTTCCCGCATTTTTCCATGCGTCTAACTCCTCATGCCAACCTGCTTTATCATTATCTGTAGGTGCGCGCCAGAAATTGGGTCTCAGCGGCCCACTGATCAACTCTTTTCCGTTCCAGCTATAGTTTTGGAGTGCTCCCGTTTGTTTGTCAATAACGACCTTGAAGGATGTTCCGCTTAATAAGATTGCATCGCCTGATTGAGTTACCTGTACCGGAGTTCCATCAGCTTCTCCTAACTGTGGAGCCGGCGCTACTGCCCATGGCATCTTAAACTGATCCCATGCCACCGTAAATCCTTTATCAGCCCAATATTCTTTATTCTTTAATGTTACATTTAGATTAAGCCAATATTCACTCCCTGCTTTCAGTGTTGGCTCCTTGATGGGTAAATGAAGTCTTGCCCATCCGTTAGCCGGTGTTGTCAGGGTGTCTATTATTCCTGATTGAATCTCTTTGCCATTTTGAGTCAAACTCCATTGAATGTCGTAATTGCGAAGACTGGCATGAAAATAGCCATTATGAATCATAATTTGTCCTTTAGATAAATCTCCTGCCGTAAATGTCACATACTGATATACATGTTTTATTTCATAATATGCCGGATGAGGGGTTCTGTCCGGATTCACAAATCCATTAATGTTGAAATTGCCGTCATTGGGCACATCCCCATAATCCCCTCCATACGCCCAGAACATTTTACCTTTGGCATCTTTCTTATATAGCCCCTGATCTACCCAATCCCAAATACATCCTCCTATCAAATTTTTATAATGGTTGATAAGATCCCAATAGGCTGTCAGTCCTCCTGTGGAGTTTCCCATGGAGTGATCATATTCGCACATGAAAATCGGTTTATGAATCGTCGGATCCATTGCCATATGTTGTAAGTCAGAAGGAGTAGGGTACATGTGGCTGACCATATCGGCCACGCTATTCATTTGCTCGTAATGTATAGGGCGCGAAGGATCCACTGCTCGTGCATAAGCAGCCATTATAGCGAAATTTTCGCCGTATCCTGCTTCATTCCCTAACGACCAGATGATGACTGAGGGATGGTTTTTATCCCGTGCTATCATCCGTGCCATACGGTCAACACAGGCATTCGTCCAAAGGGGATCGCTGCCTGGAAGAAGTTCTCTTTCGTGCATTCCATGCGACTCTAAATCAGCCTCATCAAGGACGTACATCCCATATTTATCAAAAAGGGCATAGTAACGGGGATCATGCGGATAATGAGACATGCGTACGGTGTTGATGTTCGCTTGTTTTAATAACTTCACATCTTTCTCTATCCATTTGAAATCCACTGCTCGTCCATGATATGGGTCAAAATCCTGCATGTTGACTCCTTTGAGCTTGACCGGAACGCCATTAACCAATAACATCCCGTCTTTGATCTCGATATTTCGGAAGCCAGTCGTTGTGCGTGCTGCCTCCAATACGTTGCCATTGGAATCCTTCATCACCAATACAACGGTGTAAAGATTGGGAGTCTCTGCCGTCCATTGCCCCGGATTTGGTACTTGTGCATAAAGTTCAGCAATCCCATCAGTTCCAGCCGGAATGTCGGTTATGGTCTTGGTTTGTGCTATCGGACCATTCCCAACCAATTTGCCTTGTTGATCATATAGGTATGCTTCTACGGTTGCCGGTGGATAATTATCATCACTTGAATTTCGTACCTTAACAGTGATGTGCATCAGTCCGTTTTCATAACGATTATCGAGGCTTGAGCGCACAAAAAAATCTTCCAAATGCTCTTTCGGGGTACTGTACAAATATACCGGACGGAATATGCCACAATATCGCCACATATCCTGATCTTCTAAATAGGAGCCGTCAGACCATCGATATACTTCCACCGCTAAACGGTTCTTCCCCTTTTTCAGAAACGGTGTCAGATTAAACTCTGCCGGCGTCATTCTTCCTTGACTGTACCCCACTTTTTCCCCGTTTACCCAAATGTAAAAAGCGCTTTCTACGCCATCAAAATGAATAAAAACTTCTCTTCCATCCCAATCTTGGGGTACTGTAAAGATAGTCAGGTAGGAACCAACCGGATTATTGTCAGCATTTACCAACGGTGGATGTGCAGGATAATCAGGATGAAACGGATACCGAATATTCAAATAAATAGGTCTGTCGTAGCCTTCTAATTGCCACATGCTTGGCACCGGTATTTTTGCCCATTTGCTGTCATTGAAGGCTGTTTTGTAAAAATCCTTTGGTCTTTCTGCCGGATTCTTCGAGAAATGGAAATGCCATTGACCATCTAATGATTGATAATAAGGGGTATGAACCGCCAGTGTACTATCTGCTAAAGCGCTTTGCTGATCAGGATAGTGCATGAAACTATAGTATGGCGGCTCTTTGTTGATTCCAATTACTTGTGAATTCTCCCAATCGGGCAGAATGTTTTCGCTTTTTTGTGCAAAAACAGAATAGGAAGCACTTGCAATCATTCCAAATAATAGGAGCGCAAGTGTGTGTGTTTTCTGAAACTTTAAATAATTACGCATAAGAGATAAGGTAAAAGATAAGTGACAAGTGATTCTATCTTTTTTGTTGTGTGTTTGTTAAGACGTGATTTAGTATGGGTTGCGCTATACCTCGCAATTTGGTTTGAGTAGGGTGATTGAGTTCCAGTACCACCACTTCATTATTCCCTTTGTGTAACCATTCGGCAGGGAGATAAAGCGTTTGTTGCGGGCCTACAGACCAGTATCGTCCCAGATTATGCCCGTTTACCCATACGCAGCCTTTTCCCCACTCTTCCATGTCTAAATAGGTATCCCCAACTTGCGATAGGGTTAATGTGCCTTTTCGCAATAGCGGCTGATTGGGTATAACTGGGGAGTTTGTCGACTTTAACAAAGGCATTGCTTGGAAAGGGAATCGGTACATTTGCCATCCCATCAGTTCCTTCTCTTTAAACAATACCTCATGTGTTATTCCTTTATGATTGTGCAATAAATACGGACCAAAGTTGATTCTCCCAAGGTTTTCAACCAAAATATCCAATACCACTTTCCCTTTTGGCATAATAACGGCCAAACTATCCTGATTCAATCGACGATCGAGTGTTCCCACTCGTTTCCCATTGATGAAGAGAATGCCATAGTCTCGCAATTGATCAATTTTTAAGATGCCCTGTGTGCCATCACCATTCAAAACCGTACGGTAAAGCACAAATCCGTAGGCTTGATGCAATTGCTCAAAAGTAAGCGGCGATGGATTTAAAATTGGTACAGGTAAAGCACTCATCAGATTTTGTGCTGTCGTAAAATGAATCCATGGAGTGGGTACTGCTTTCTTTGCAGGGGGAACGGCTGGTAACACGGCACCTTTGGGCAAGTGTTTTTGTATGATTGCACGGAAGGCATAGAACTTTTTCGTCGGATTTCCTGCTTCATCTAAAGGAGCATCATAATCGTAACTGCTTATTTCCGGTTCGTAAGGAGTACCGTCTTTGTAATTGGCTCCATTCATAAACCCTCGCGTTGTACCTCCATGAAACATGTACATATTGATGGAGATTCCTGCAGCCAGAACGGAATCTAATCGGGCTGCACTTGCTTCTGCCCCAACCGTGTGATGTGGCGCTCCCCACCAGTCAAACCATCCCGGATACCACTCCGATATAAAATAAGGTCCTTTCCCTTGATTTACCGAGCGAATCACTTGCTTTACCTTTGAGGGATTGTCTAACCCATTGACAGCCGGTAATAAGCCGGGTAGATGGCCATTCTCAATGACGGTTGCAGGGTCACAGGTATATAATATGCCATCAAATCCTGCTTTGCGGAACATATCCCGATTCATGGCCAAGTATTCTTTGTCATTAGAATAGAAACCATATTCATTTTCCACCTGTACCATCAGAATATTACCGCCATGATTAATTTGTAACGGGGCTAATTGTTTGCCTACGGCATCAATATACTCTTTGTATGCTGCCATATAATGTGGTTCCTTACTTCGCACCACCAAACCCGGAATGTTTTGCAACCAATAGGGATAGCCACCAAATTCCCATTCGGCACACACGTAAGGGCTGGGACGAATAATAACCCAAAGCCCTTCTTGCTGGGCCATGCGTACAAAGGCTGCTATGTCACGATTGCCCGTAAAATCAAAATGCCCGGGTTGCGGCTCCTGTTCGTTCCAAAAGACATAGGTACTGATGGTATTTAACCCCATGGCTTTGGCCATCTCCATCCGGCTTCGCCATGCTGCCCTCGGTATGCGCGTGTAATGCATCTCCCCGGAAATCATTTGCAACGGTTTTCCATCCAATAGAAATACACTGTCGCCTAAAGCAAAAGTGTGCTTGATAGGTTGCTGGGCTTGGAGAAAAGCAGCACTAACAAAAAATAAAAACAAGAACAATAATACAGAACGGACTTTCATAGTTGATCGTTTTTTTAGATAAGTGAGTTTTATTGTCAACGCACGAACCAGATTATGCAATAGTATGGTTAGAAAAAATTACAGCGTTTGTGAGATTAGGATACTCCTATTGTATTCACTTTATTTTCGAGGAAGTGAGATTGAGAATTTGTCGGAACCAGACAGTCTCTTGCTCTTTGATGTTAACAATATTCGATATACATAATCTCTTCCCCAAGCTGTATGTAAACGATCATCAGGATAAGTCTTTTTTTCAATAGTAACATCAAACTTTTCAGCAGGATAATGAAAATGAAGAACATGATTGTTTATTTGAAAATCAATCATACCTGGCTTCACCAATGCAGGTTTTGGGAATGTCATGAATGATAATACGAAAGGCTTCACGAAAGAATCTAAAACATAAGAATCTTCAAGTTCAAAACCGGATGATCTTTTCAATGTATAGGTTCGTATCCATGTTTTGACATGTGCATTTTCAGGGTAAGCTTTCGCTATATCCAACGAAAATCTGGCAGTTTGTGGATTGTTTTTAAACTTTACATTTTGTGCTACATATTGTAGTCCATTCTTTTGTAATACTCCGTTAATTGTAGGTAGATTGTGGTATGCCGATTGCATAGTCCATATTTCATAACGATGTGAACTAAAAGTTTGCGCTGTATAATCGCCTACACCAACATCAATAAACAAAGGGGTTCCATTATAGTACAATATAAATGATCCGACATCATTATGACTGTGACTCCCGGAATCGTGCCCGCCCTTGGCGGCAAAAAAGAATCCGGCGCACGAGCTTTGTACGCTTCTGGCTGTGCACACTTGGATGTCAGGCAACCAACTATAAGAAAGTAACGGAGCTTTCGGAGATATTTGCTTTAATCCCTGAATAGCCGAAAAAGAGGCAAGAAAATCATAGAGGGAACCATAATCACTTTTGATAGCTTTTCGATCGTAATGAGATCGTGAAGAAAAATAAGAAGCAAAGCCAAGCATATCAGGATCATTTGTCTGTTTGCCAATATGATATAAAAGTCCAGGATCAGGAAAGACGGTGGCACTCGCATCTGCAAAATTGACAAAATAGTCGTCACAAATATGTATGCGATAAATATAACGTGCCATTTCGTTGATTTTCTGATTATGGTACAAATTAATTGCTCCGTTGGATGCACTATATAACAAATCTAAACATTGGAATAAATCACCGGCTGCCCGATTCCAATAATCAGGACCTTCCTCACAACCACCATCATTCGTGTAAGAATCGATAAAATGATCTAAACTCATTATTGATCTATGCAATGCTACAGCTCTTTTCTCAGGATTTTTCTCCATTAACAAGATACATGCAAGCCAGTTAGAGTTAATCCATGGATTCCAATTATTTACCGGTCTGTTATTAAATCCCATCCAATCAAAATCCGTTTTCATACAAGGTTCAAGCATTCTTCTATTCACTTCATCAAACATGCGTTGACGTATGATAGGTGAAACGCTATCTAACTCATCTTTCAATAAATAATATGTCCAGGCAAACAAACTAGCGGTTTCGGCATTGAAAAGATCTACAATCTGATCATTCTCATCGGGAAACCCTTTGGTGCTATTTCTATAACTGAGATGAGCCGGAATGCCCCAAAATGTTTCTTCGCTAGTAGCCCAAATCCCATTAATGATGTCATTTAAAAAACGACCTTTGCCTTCCACTACTTCTGCCATCACGAGAGATGCCAACCGCTCTCTTCTGCCAAAAATAAGCGATTCATACCTGGTACGATTCCCATTTCGGTAAAAAGATAGAAAATCACTTACAGGCAGTACTTTCCATGGTTTATGTATCCATTTTTCTCCTTCGGCAATATACGCAGCCTTTAATTGTGGAGAAAGCATTTTATCCCATTGTGTTCGTTGAGCTTCTACAGGAAAAGGATGAAAATCCGCTTGTGATTGAATGTGGTTTGTTAAATACTCCATAGTACACAGGCTGGATAGCAGTCGTTTTTGCTCTTGAGCCTGTACCTCATTTAGTAGTATAAAAGCAAACAAAAATAAAAAAAATGATCTGGGAATTGTTCTCATCCTGGCAAATTGTTTAATAGTAGAATTTCAAAATGATGTTATAATGCTTTTGAAAATTATTTAGCTGATAATTTATAGCTAAATGTTCAGTGCAAATTAGCGTTTATGCGGGAACAATGGTTCTCCTAAAAGTAGTTTGCGATAGCGCAATAAAGCCTCAATGTAATAGTAATCAGCATACGATAATGGAACATCTACTTCTGTATGACCAGGTAACGAACCTACGCTATGCATTAATATAAAATCGCCGTTACTTCCTAATTGTGCCCGAAATACGGGCGACGATAAAGTTCTGATTTGCATTGCTGCAACGTGTAAATATTCTTTAGATGCTTTTTTAGGAACATATTGACTTAGTTCTATAAAAGCGGAACACATAACGGCTCCTGCCGAAGCATCGCGATATGTATGAGGTATGGCAGGATCATCAAAATCCCAATATGGAATTTTGTCTTTAGGCAAATGAGGATTATTCAATATGAAAGAGGCAACTTTTTCTGCTTGATCCAAATATTTTGAATTTCCTGTTTTGCGATAACACATGGTATAAGCATACAATGCCCATGCCTGTCCGCGAGCCCATGACGATGAATCGGAATAGCCTTGTACCGTTTTATGCGCAATGGCCCTACCTGTGATTGTGTCATACGAAACAAGGTGAAAACAACTCCCATTGGGTCTGAATTGATTTTCCAATGTCTTATTAGCATGTGAGATAGCAATTTGTTCATACCTTTTATCTCCTGATAAATGTGTTGCATTAAACATCAATTCAAGATTCATCATATTGTCAATAATCACCGGATATTCCCATTTTGTTCCATTCCAGGAGCGGATGCACCCGACAACCGGATTGAAGCGGGTGCTTAATGAATGTGCTGCATTTTCTAATACTTTTTTGTATGCTGAATTTCCGGTGATGCGATATCCATTCCCAAAACTGCAGTTGATGATGAATCCAACATCGTGAGTGTCAGTTGTGTATTGTTGACTTGCTACTCTTTGTGTAAATGTTTCTGCGTATGATTTCAATTGATTGTCTTTTGAATATTCGTATAAATACCAAAGTGATCCTGAGAAAAAACCACTTACCCACCAAGAAGGCGAACAAGTAACTAAGTTTCCTTGTTTATCGATGGTTTGTGGCAATCGTCCCGGATGATTGAGCATCGTTATTGCCATGAGTGAATCTTGTTTAATGGCAAAATTCAGATTGTGGTCAATTAAAGACAATAAAGATTCGGCCTGGATTTGCCCAATTGGGATATATAATAATAGCAGTAGCCCCCAAAAATATTTTCTAAGCATAATAAATTTAATGATTTTATAATTGTATTATTGAAGTTTGAAAGCGCCTCTTAACCGAATATCACGGGATGACGCAGCCGCATTAACAGTATAAATTCCCGGTAATATTTTCCATGAATGGGATAGGCTATCCCAATAAGATAATGCACGGGCATTAAGGGTGATGCTAACATGGACTGATTGACCCGGAGCCAGGTCTACACGTTGAAATCCTTTTAATTGTAAAGGTGGTTGCGGAATATTTGACGTTGATGGCATTCCAAGGTAAAGCTGGGCAACTTCTGCTCCCGCACGTTTCCCTGTGTTTGTTACCGTAAATCCGACTATAACTGTTTTTGCATGATCAGGTTTTGAAATTTTAAGATCTTTGTATCCGAAAGTGGTGTATGACAGTCCGAAACCAAAGGGGAACAATGGCTCGATGCGTTTTGCATCATACCAACGATATCCGACTAATAAATCTTCTGAATAATGAACGGTTCCGTTTATGCCGGGATATTGTTCAGCCGTTTGGGTAGGTAAATCCGTATCTTTTTTTGGAAAGGTGATTGGAAGTTTCCCTGAGGGATTGACTATTCCAAATAAAACATCCGCCACAATGTTTCCGTCTTCTTCTCCGGGATACCACGCCTCAAGAATGGCTGATGCTTTGTCAATCCATGGCATAAGAATTGGACCTCCTGTTTTCAATACGACAATGGCATGAGGATTTGTACTTAATACTGCCTCTGCTAACTCATTCTGATTGCCACTGAGTGAAATGGAATGGTCCCTCCCTTCTGTTTGTCTATCTCCCAATATCAGAATTGTCACATCAGCATTTTTAACCATGGCAACGGCTTTTGCCAAATCCATACCATCATTTATCTGAATTGCCACATTTTTCCCAACTATGGTACGAATGCCGTCATTAGGTGAAATTCTGAGTATTGGATTTACATACGAACTACCGCCTCCACCCGTCATAGCTTGCTCAGCAAAGGGCCCAATGAGAGCAATAGAATGAATAGTTTGAGGATTAAGCGGAAGTAAGCCGCTGTTGTTTTTAAGTAACACAACACCTTCTGTGCCAAGTTTTCTTGCGATTTCGGCATCTTTTTGAACAGGAATGTTTCCTGTTGCATGTAACTTATCCCATACGCCAAAACGCATCATGGTTCTATACCTGCGAATTAGCTTATCATCTAATAACGACACCGGAATTTTGCCGGCTTCAACAGCTTGTTTGAGTGAATCACCAAAATAAATACCTGTCGGCATTTCTAAATCAAGCCCTGCTTTGGCCGAAGGTATGGTGCTGTGAACGGCGCCAAAGTCAGAAGTTATAAAACCATTAAATTTCCATTCGTGTTTCAGCACTTGGTTCAACAAGAAATCATTTTGACAACAATAAGTCCCGTTGACTTTGTTATAAGCAGCCATTACAGAACCAACATGTCCTTCTTTGACTGATGCTTCGAATGCCGGCAAATATATTTCACGAAGTGTTCGTTCCCCTATGATCTCATTAATTTTAAACCGATTTTGCTCTTGATTATTTGCTGCATAATGTTTTACATTGGCAATAATTCCACAGCTTTGAATCCCTTTAATTTCAGAGACAGCTATTCGACTTGTTAAAAACGGATCTTCGCCAAAGCTTTCAAATGTCCTTCCGCCATGGGGTGTGCGTGCTATGTTTACATCTGGTGATTCTAGTAATAAATTTCCCAATAAAACCGACTCACTACCGGCAATCTTGCCATACGAATAAGCAGCCTGAGTGTCCCACGCTGCGGCAAGCGATATGGCTGCCGGTAGAGCCGTGGCTTTTCCTTCATGTCCGGGCCCGGCAGGTCCGGCACCGACAGGTCCATTGCAAACCGTAAGTGCCGGTATTCCTAATCGGGGAATGCCAGGAACAATTCTATATGCAGTGTCATTTCTGATGCCATGTAATTGAGCAATTTTTTCATCTAATGTCATTTGTGCTACAATTGTGCGGGCTTGTGCATCAAAATCCGAATATGATTTTTGGCCTTTGTTTTCATTTATGCCTTTTAAAACTAATGGCATGACCAGGAAAATTCCCATGAAAATACAAAAAAACTTTTTCATTATGAATTAATTAAAGATTGTGGTTTGATTTATTTTACCAATCAGTTTTTATTTGATATTACTACTCTTTGTAATAGATATTCAAAAGTATAGATTAAATATATATATTGTCGTTTTAATTGATATAATGAAATTCTAAAGCGTGATCTGCTTTGACGTCTTGTCCTGACCAAACTTTGACAGCAGTCCATGGAGCTGGGGGATCTGTCCAGAAATGATCGTTTGCAGGCAGACCTAATGGTAAAAATATGGCAGTACACAGATATGAGCTACCTGTTGTAATATAAAATTCAGCCAAATCAGGTTGACTACCATACAACCCGATGTTTAACCATCCGTCATGGGTAAATGTTGAAGGTGCTTCCATTGTTTTTTTGATGACAGCCGTTAGCGCAGCTCTTACTTGTCCTGGTTTGAGTGATTCAGGAAGGTCGTCTCGTAATGCCATATCTGATAAGAGTTGAAAAGCGCCTCCACGATATACTATTGATCTGCCTATGACAGGAAATGATCCATCGGCGTTAATCATTCGCTCTTGAATTTCTGCATACCGTTTATTGATAGCTTCTAATTTTGGCTCAAACCATTTATACCTTTCCGTTTTGGAATCTATTATATGAATAATCGTATATAAATAGGGCTGAATAACATAGCTGTTATAGTAATTGAGGTCAAATTGCATGCCGTCAGAAAACATGCCATCTCCTGTGTACCAGTGTTCTGAAAATTCTCTAATGCCGTAATCAATTCGGACAGGATCAAATGGCAACCCATATTTACAAAAAAACGATTCAATCATTCCACTAAAAAGAAGCCAATTCGTGTATACGGGTACAGTGGATCTAGTTAATTTTAATGCTGTTACAACTTGATTCTTGACATTTTGATCTAAATGTTCCCATAACCATGGTGCACGAATCAAAGCTAACGCGAAAAATGATGCATCTACCAAAGGTTGTCCTCCTGTCCATAATAAGTAATCTTTTGCCTGAGGATTTACTGCATTTGCAATGGCTTTTAACGCCCATGCTCTGTATTGATTCCGCAAGGCTATCTCTTTATTTGATCCACCTTCTCCGTTTAGCCATGGGGCAATCCCGCTGAGAGTTCGTCCAAAGGCTTCTAAATATGCTGATTTAGTTCGTTGCTGTGGATTGTCTATTGCTTTAGACAATATTATCGGCATTTTTTCTTTTAACTGATCATTTGCAAGATTATGCATAACCGGCCTTGCAATTTTGTCCATGTAGCTTAACCAAATCTGCCGATTCGCTTCTGCTGTGGAATCCGGGTTTGTCTGTGACATAATCGGGGAAAATGAGCAAAAGAATAAAACTGATAATAGGGCAATAGCTTGTTTCATAACAGTGGTGACAATTGAATTGTGAAAACAAATAAGTATTTCTATTCGATGGTAAGCCTTTTCTCTCAAAAAGTTCGTTGAAGAAGTCTTCTGTTTTTGTATAAAATAATGCAAGGTAGTCTATACCCTAATTCACTTTATCTCAACTACAAAAAATCAGATGGAGGATTTATCGTCTGATGACTCAATCCTCCATCTGAAAAATTAGGGTTTAATAACCGGGATTTTGTTGCAAAGTAGCATCTTTGTTAAGATCAATTTCAGATTGTGGTATAGGTAATAACATTTTGTTCATAGAAGTACTATCTAATCCAACAATTGGATGTGGACAATTAGCATCCTGGTTTAATCGCAATGCTCTTTTTGCCAATATGTTGACTCCCATTTCTTCGCCTACGCGCATCAAGGTCATTCTCCGATTTTCTTCTGCTAACAATTCCCGAGCTCTTTCATCAAGAATAAAATTGATGTTTATTTGCGATGCTGATACAAGTGGCGCATTTGCTCTTGTACGAAGCACGTTGATGGAAGCGGCTGCATCAGCATAATGTCCTTCCTGACACTGGGCTTCTGCTAAAAGTAAATAGGTTTCGCCCAAACGCATCAGGATAAAGTCTTTCCACATGCCATAGCCGAATACATCATTTGGATCAAATTGTCCCCATTTCATTGTTTGAGGGCATATTTTATAAACGGTATCGGCTCCTGCATAAGGGACAGGTTGTCCGTATGTGGCAGGATAAGCAGGATCATTATACCAATATCTTCGGTGAATATTGTACTTGGAATTACGCATATCTCCCTGAGGATATAGTCCATACAAGACCCAGTTATTTAATCGCAATCTGGCTAAACTACGTCCGCCTAACGAATCGCAAATGGCAAGTCCTTTTATATTATAATAGGCAGCTCCCCAAACCCTTCGTTGTTGAGGATATCCAGTGGATCCACCAACTACTGTACTGGGATTTTCTTGTTGTAGCACCCAAATTGCCTCTGTATTTCCTTGACTTCTTCGCTCGTTGCCATAAATAAACATATCATGAAAAGCATCCCCGGGTTGAGTAGCTTTAATTCCATAGCGATTTGTTACTAAGCTAAACAGTCCACTATTAATAATATTTTTGCACTGTGTTTCTGCATCACTATATTTTCCCATTCTCAAATAGGCTGTTGCCAACAGTTGTTGTGCTGCTGCTTGATTGACCCTTTCTTGATTTGCTACATGATTGACATCGGGTAAATAAGTAGAAGCATAAACCAAATCTTTTACAATCAATGCGTTCACAGAATCAAGCGGTGCACGTACAAAATTAGTTTGAGGACCTGTTACCGGCTTGGTTACCAACGGAACCCCTCCAAACAAGGTTGCTAATTTATTATAGGCATAAGCCCTGAAAAACCGTGCCTCTGCATCAATTTTATTTTTCCCTGTTTGTGACAATCCTGTGACATTGGGAGACTCAATAGAAGTAATAATGTTATTGGCATTATTAATCATTTGATACTGTAAGCTCCATGCTTCAGAAGCTGCTGCATCGGTTGATATCAACAAACTATAATTATAATATGGAATCTCTATCCCTTCCTGATTAGGAGTAGAATATGCGATATCGGTGCCGACTTGCCAAACACTAACCCATCCTTGGTGATTAGTCCATGTGTACCAATAACTTAATTGAGTGTATAAGCCCACTAAAGAAGCTTGAAATCCCAATGAATCGGTCAATGTTGATGGAGCGTAACTTGAGAAATTCTTTTCGTTGAGAAAAGAGTTGTTGCAAGAAACAAATGTTTGCGCCATCAAGAACAAACAAAATACTGAAATAAATATATTTTTCATATTATTCTGATTTTAATAATGTCATTATTTAAGGGAAACATTAAGACCAAATACCACAGACCGTGCATTGGGATAATTATTAGTCCAACTGATGGAGCCATTATTAGTCGTAACGCCTCTCATTAAATAATTATCTTCCGGATCCCATCCAATCCATTTGGTAAATGTATAAAGGTTTCTTCCACTGACATACAAAGTTAAGTTCTTAAACAACGTATGTTCTAATAGTGCCGGAGTGAAACTATAACTCAAGGTCACATCTTTGATACGCGTGAAACTATTATCACATGGATACCCGTATCCGTATGTGTTATTATATGCAAGTGAAGGGCGTGTATTACTCATATTGGCTGGAGTCCAGTACCCGACTGCTGCCGGTGTATTTCTTCTGCCTTGCTCATCGGCATAATTCAAATCAGGATTATTTTTTAGAGAACCTTGTGATGTCTGAATAAAGAAACTTAAGTGGAAACTCTTATATTCAAAGGTATTCGTGATCCCGCCTGTCCATTTTGGAGCAGTTTGGCCTAAAATAACTTTATCATTTGCATCAATCTTTCCATCACCATTTACATCCTTAAATTTCAAATCACCTGGTTTTGCATTGTATTTGGCAGCTTCAGTGGCTTCACTTGTTTGCCAAACACCAAGCATCTTGTAATCATAGATCACTCCGAGCGGAGATCCGATAAACCACCGATTCCCGATATCGCTTGTTTTGTTCCCGTATAAATCCAGAATTCTGTTCCGATTCGTACTAAAAGTAATGCCCATAGACCATTTAAAGTCATTGGTGGAAATATTCACACTATTCAGCGTAACATCAATTCCTTCGTTACTTAATTTGCCTAAATTGTCCCAAACCGATGAATAACCGGTGATTACAGGAATATTCCGTTTCATTAGCAGGTCAGTCGTGCGCTTATCATAAACATCAACAGATCCATTAATCCGTGCATTCAAGAATGAAAAATCCAACCCTACATTTGCTCCCGTAGTAGATTCCCAATGAAGATTTTCATTGCCCAAAATGCTAGATAGAACACCAATCTGAGTGAGTCCATTAAAAGGATAGATTACACTGCCATCACTTGTTTCTGTCTGATTTACTCCAATAGCCATATTGCCAGTTGTACCGTAGGAAACACGCAATTTAAGTTGGTCTAAGAAGTTTCTGTAATTGCTCATAAATTTTTCACTTGCTATATTCCAACCCAAAGCTATCGAAGGGAAGGTTCCGTATTTGGAAGTGTTGGCCCCAAAAGCCGAATAACCATCACGCCGAGCCGTAGCTGTCAATAAGTAACGATTATCATACGAATAGTTTAGACGTCCCATTTGAGAAGCCATAGTGTACTGACTGGCAGATGAGCTTACGGATGGTGTTGATCCGGCTCCTAAATTATTATAGGTTAAAAGATCATTGATAAAGCCGGTTGCATTAGCTCCATCTGCAAAATAATTATTTTGTTGAGCGCTATACAAACCGGTAAAATCAATATGATGTTTTCCCCAATCCTTTGTATAAGTCAGTATGTTTTCGATAATCCATAACGTTGTTTGCGTATCACTTATTGATGCTTGTCCTCCAACCGTGCTATTTGCATTTCTTCCGGTATAAGTTGCAGCGTGCGTGGGGTTATAGTCATATGAAGCATTTAATCTGTACTTTAGCCCTTTGATATATGGAATATCAAGTTCAGCAAAGAAATTGCCGTTTATATCCGCACGTTCATCAACATTTGATTGATACAACCCAATCATAGGGTTTGTATATAACAATTCAGGATACATCGGATAAATTTGATATTGACCTGTGGTTGAATTCATTAATTGTCCATAAGGGCTCATAGCGGATGCGTTCAATAAGTTTACCCTCCCTCCGTTATAGTTGTTAGACATCAAGGATAAGTTGACTCCTGTTCTTAAATAACTTGTCACTTTAGCTTCAAGATTCGAACGAATACCTGCTCTGCTATAATTATATCCTTTAACTACTCCTTTCTCGTTGGTATAGTCTCCTGAAATGTAATATTTTATATTGTCAGCACCTCCGGAAATAGACAGATTGTGATCTTGTATGATACCGGTTTGTGTTGCCTCTTTAATCCAGTCCATAGTTTTTCCAGCATTATAGTTGGCGACTTCATATAAATTGGGGACTGGGCTTGTTTGTTTTTGCCCTGTTTCAGACATGTAATCGGCATATTTCTGTACATATTCAGCGCCATTTCTTGGTTGTAAAACATGAGCAATGTCTTCCATTCCTCCATAAGCAGAATATGAAATTACAGGCTTCCCTGAGACTCCTTTTTTCGTAGTGATAAGGATGACCCCATTAGATCCTCGTGTTCCATAAATAGCAACGGACGAAGCATCCTTTAATATTTCCATAGAAGCGATATCATTGGGATTGATGTAATTCAAACTGCCTTGAAATGGGATCCCATCCACGATAATTAACGGGCTGGTGTTGGCATTGATAGAATTAGCCCCTCTAATCGTAACGGAAGGTGTACTTCCTGGAACAGCGGATGTTTCTGTTATCGAGACCCCTGCCACTGCTCCTTCGAGGGCATTCAAAGCATTTGTCACTGGAATTTTTGAAAGTCTGTTAGCGGATACTGATGTGACCGATCCGGTAATGTCACTCTTCTTTTGCGTTCCATACCCTACTACTACTACTTCGTTCAGGTTTTGGGCATTAGGGGTAAGTTTAATGTTCATAAAATCGCTGGTGGGTTTCATGTCTTTTGACAAATACCCCATGTAAGTAACAGCTAATAAGGCATTGTTTGGTACTTCCATTGAAAATCTGCCATTCACATCGGTAATAGTTCCTTTTGCTGTGCCTTTGATAATTACATTTGCGCCAATCAATGCATCTCCTGTATTGGCATCGGTCACTACGCCTCTCACATGTTGATCTTGTGCATGCAATGTTGCAAAGCCTAAAAGCATAAAGCTTAGAGCAAAAAACATTCTCAAAAATTGTTTGGGTTGCATGGTGAGATGTCTCTCCATGCTGAAAATCCATTTCATTTTCATAATTTGATTTTAATTATATGTTAACAAATAAAGCCAGTTTTCTGATTCTTTGAATCAGGATATTAACAGAGGTGTTAGCCTCAAAGGGTCGGGTTCAAAATGTTTCTTGTACAATCATTTTACATAAAGTATTTTACATAAGCAATTTGATTTAAGAGTTAATAATATCGATTAATCTTCGCAGTTTGAAGGTGCTTCTTTAGTAATTAGTTTGCTGTGACTTTAAGGACTAATTTTTTATCGCTTTTTGACGAAACTGTTGATTCTTGAGAAAAGAAAAAAGAAATTGATCGAGACCTTGTGAGGTAATATTGTTCTTTTTGGATTCAGAATAATATCCTAGGAGGTTTATTATTCACTAACATCAAGTTGCTATTCTTGCTATAACTTAATGAAGTGAGCAATCTTAAGATATAAACAACAAAGGAATTGTGGTTTTTCATAAGATATTAAAATTAGATTGTTAATGAAAATACTGAGATGAGACAAATAGAAATTCATCTCACATTGCAAATGTAAGATGAATAACCCATCACTTGTGGGGGAAATTCAGTCAGAATGAGGGGGTAAAATAACTAATTTGAATTAACAAAAGTGGCGCTAAATCTTGATTATCAATGAGTCAAATCTTCATCATTCAAAGATGAGTTCAATTTCATGTATTCTGATGGGGACACTTTATATTGTTCCTTGAAAGAGTTTCTAAAATGCTTAAGATCGTTGAAACCGACCATATAAGCCACTTCGGAAACAGTATACGATTGTGAACGGAGCATTTGCGCCGCTTTTTTCAGACGGATTCCCCGTATAAATTCTACAATTGTAAAGCCGGATAGCGCCTTTAATTTGCGGTATAAGGCAGAATGACTCATGTTTAATTCTTCCGCAAGAAATAGTGCATCAAATTTTTCATTTAAAATATTTCTTTCTATGATCTCGATAACATCTGAAATGAATTTTTCGTCTTTTAATCCGAGTTGTACCTCTTCAGGTTGAAATAATAAACTCCGAGAGATATGTTCTGCTAAAAGATTCCGAGATTTGATCAGATTATGAATTCTTGACGCTAATAATGAAGTACTGAACGGTTTTGTAATGTAAGAGTCGGCACCGATTTCATATCCCTCAATTTTATACTGAAGGGTATTTAATGCGGTAAGCATAATAACCGGGATATGGCAAGTTTTGAGGTCTGATTTCACTCTTTTACACAGCTCCAACCCGTCCATTTTAGGCATGATTATGTCAGTGATGATAATATCAGGAAGAAATTTGATAGCTAACTTTAGTCCCATTTCACCGTTTGATGCCTCTAAAATTCTAAATTCTTCCACGAATGAATCTTTAATATAGGACATAATATCATCATTGTCTTCAACCACTAACATGATTTTTTTCTGACTATTTTCTTGTGACGATATGTCCGGTTCAGATGGTTCAGAAGCGACCTTTCCGCTTTCAAATGTGAGCATGGTATTCATGTTTGGAGTTGGTTTATCTCCGTCGTTGAAGATTTGATCTTGAGAAAAATGATGATTCCCCCGTAATAAGGTGACCGTAAAACAAGAGCCTTTGCTCAATTCACTCTCAACAGAAATATCCCCTTTAAGAAGCAGAACCAGGTTCTTTGTTAAGGCAAGCCCTATACCATAACCCTGTGCTTCTTTCACCTCCTCAATACGATAGTACTGATCAAATATATTTTGTTTATGATCTTCTGAAATGCCAACGCCGGTATCTCTCACTTTTATCATAACAACTTCATTGCCATTGGCAATACCACACGTAAGTTCGAGAGATACCTTCCCTCCTTCATGCGTATATTTATAGGCATTTGATAAAAGATTATTCAAAATAATGACAATTTTTTCCGGATCGTACCATAAATCTACTTCACCAGCACACGTCTCAATAACAAACTCAATGTTCTTGTGAGCGAAGAGTGGGTTGAATGAATAATAAACTTCATTGAGCAAGCTTGCAATGTTACCTCTAATAATTCTGAGTTTCATTTCGCCGGCCTCTACCTTTCTAAATTCGAGCAACTTATCTATTAAGTTAAGCAATTGATTCGAGTTTCTGTGTATGAGCATCAATTTACGTACGATGGGCGCTGTTAGTTTTGATTCGCTGAGTAAATCTTCAAGCGGCCCAATAATTAGCGTGAGAGGGCTACGAAATTCGTGGGTAATATTTGTGAAGAATCGGAGTTTTTCCTGGTTCAATTGAGATTCTTTTTGTCTTGTGATTTTCTCGAAAAGAAGGTTTTGTTTCAAAAGACTCTTCTGCTGATAATATTTATAAATACGAAATATGATTCCCAACAGAAAAACAAAATAGATCAAATATGCCCACCAGGTTTCCCAAAAAGGAGGCAGTACATTAATTACCAGAGAAGTATAAGCGCTCCCCCAATCTTTGGGGATATTGGTTGCTTTAACCATGAAAACATAACGCCCTGGCTTTAAATTTCGATAGGTTGCAATGCGTTCATTTCCGGTATAATTCCAGGTATTATCAAGTCCTTGCATCATGTAGGCATATTGAATTTTGTCTGGAGTTTGGTAATTAAGAGCAGAAAAAACAAGGGTAAAAAAAGATTGTTTGTAATTCAATGTGATCTCCCGTGTATTGATAATATTGCGCGATAGCGGGCTATCAGGGAATTGATCCGATCGTATGTTCACGCTTTTGTTAAAGAGTTGAAAATCGACAATGTGAACAATGGGGTATAAAACGGTTTTCCTCACTCTTTCAGGAGCAAAATAGCATAACCCGTACATGTTTCCAAAATACATGATGCCTCCTGAAAATAAAGCCGATCCATCAGCAAATTCTCCGGCTGGAAGGCCATCCTGAATGTCATAATTGATAAAGTACTTTTTTTGCAAGGAAAAGCAGGAAATCCCTTTAATAGTACTGAGCCAAATATTTCCCGATTTGTCCTCAAGGAGCGCTTTTATGTTATCATTGGCTAACCCGTTATTTTCGCCATAATTCTTAAAACTATTGTGGCTTGGATCATAAAGACTTAACCCTCCTCCATAGGTTCCAATCCATATTCTCCCTATATGATCCTGGATAATAGAAAAAACAGTATTATTCCCAAGACTGCATGTATCATTTGAGTTGTGTAAAAAATGAGTGATTTCTGATGTTAATCGTTTGATATAATAGACTCCGGTTCTATAGGTCCCTATCCAATAATTACCGGCTTTATCTTGTATCATGGCTCTTACGCTCGCTACGGTAAGTCCCCATTTACGCATTATAGAATTATTAAACGTATGGTTTTTAATAGAAAACAAAGATAACCCTCCTCCATTTGTTCCCACCCATATTTTATGTTGAGCATCTTCGTAAATAACGCGAACATCATTATTCGGAAGGCTGGTTGAATCATCCGGTATATTTTCATAATGTGTAAATCCGCCAGTTTTTGGATCATATCGATTCAACCCGCCAATGTAAGTTCCAAACCATAAATTACCTTCCTTGTCTTTTAAAGCACTTAAGACAGCATTGTCACTTAACGAACGAGGATTTTTATCCGAATGTTTGAATACTCTAATCTTGCCGGAGGAAGGGTTATATTCATTAATGCCACCTCCATCCGTCCCAATCCATATATTGCCTTGATTATCATCACATATCCCCCATAATTTATGATAAGAAAGCCCGGGTTTGTTGTTTTTACTCTGATCTATGGTTAAGAATTGATCGGGAGTTCCACTGATAAAATTAATTCCACCTTTATATGTTCCGATCCATATATTATTGTCTTTGTCCTGATACAAAACTTGTACGGTAGAATACGATAATCCGGTTTCATCATCCGACTCATAGATGTTTTGAAAAATAGCACGATCTGGATTCTCAATCATAGCAGCATTCAAACGAAATTTACTAATTCCTCCAGTTTGTGTCCCAACCCAGATGACGCCTTCCTTGTCTTGTATAATGTTTCTCACAATATTGGAACTGAGACTGCTCGGATCATTTGAGTGGTGGACAAAAGTGATAAACTTTTTAGTATTCTTCTCGAAAAGACTAAGTCCTCCATTTGTGCCGATCCATAAATTGTGATTCCGATCTTCAAAAATCACATTAATGATATTTGAGGGGATTGAGTTAGTCCTTTGTTGACCCTGTTTATAACAAAACACTTGATTCCTCCTGATATCATAAGCATAAAGACCAGCATCTTGAGTCCCTATCCAAAGGATGCCGTAACTATCCTCCAGCAAAGCCGAAATCCTCCCATCGTTAAAGTGAGCATCGCAGCCCGGAACGTTCATAATATGTGTAAAATGTGCGCTTTTCAGGTTGAAATAGGAGACTCCTCCTCCATTCGTCCCAATCCATAGATTGCCATCATTCGATTTTGTGATCTTAGAAACTAAGTTGTTATTGATACTGAAGGTATTATGGTCGTTGTGCGTGAAGTGGATAAACCGGTCTTTATCATAATCATAGAGATTCAATCCGTTATTTGTAGCTATCCATAGTTGGTTGGATCCTGGTTGCTTATAAAGATCAGATATAAAATTATCAGAAATGGTGTTTGGATCGTGAGTGTCATGTCGAAACACGGTAAACTTATATCCGTCATACCTGTTTAATCCGTCTTCTGTGGCAAACCACATAAATCCGTTATTATCTTGTACAATAGCATTTATGACAGAATTGGATAATCCCTGATACGTGGATATTTTTTTAATTATTAATGGAGATGGTTGTTGCCCAAATACAAACTCTTGTATCATAAGCAATATGGCAACTACGATAATTCTTTTCATGGTTTTCAGTGGGTAATGTCAAAGTTTGTATGAGGTCAATCAGATTAAATGAGGATTGTGGAGTAGTAATCTAATAATCAGTGTAATATGAATCGGTGAAAGGTAAAATATAAAATAACAATTATAGTGGCAAATATAATTCTTTTATCGCCATGTACCTCAAAGGAATGGCATTTCATGCCTGCTTTCCTCAAAATAAAGCAATTACTGATTTTCGGCTGATATTATTGCAACCTCACAAAAGTTTGGATTGTTTCTCTTTGTTCTGCTAATGTCCTTTTCTCTCTTTTTGCAGATACCCAATCATAAATCTGACTGATCAGATGTTCTCGTTGCTTCTTTTTGTTCTCCGACTTTATCCGCTCTTTCTTCGTAGTTGGTTCATATTTCATGCGAAGCTTGGTATAGGATAATACCTATATAAAACCTATCTAATACGTATATGAAACCTATATAATACCTACTTAAATAAAAAGGTATTATCTACGTATCACTTACATATTTTATTCATTTCAGTTATATAATTGCTTATACCAAGATATAGAGATGAATTGGAGGAATAGTGAATGAGCAACAAAGATTCGTTACAAATGGTTACCTTTGCACTCTGAAAGCTAACTGACTGATGGAAACTTTTGATATTCGAGACTCTCAATTAAAAAACGAGACAGACAAAGAGTATGAGAATGCTTTGCGTCCGCTTACATTTGCTGATTTCAGTGGTCAAAACAAGATTATTGAGAACCTTTCCATTTTTGTGCAGGCTGCGCGTATGCGTGGGGAATCGTTAGATCATGTGTTGTTGCATGGCCCTCCCGGGCTGGGCAAGACAACGCTTTCGAATATAATTGCCAATGAGTTGGGTGTTGGATTCAAAATCACTTCGGGGCCGGTGCTTGACAAGCCGGGCGATTTGGCAGGGCTGCTTACTTCGTTACAGCCTAACGAGGTGCTTTTTATCGACGAGATTCATCGCCTCAGTCCAATTGTCGAAGAGTATCTCTATTCGGCCATGGAGGATTATCGCATTGATATTATGATCGATAAAGGGCCAAGCGCGCGTTCCATTCAGTTATCAATCAACCCATTTACTTTAGTTGGGGCTACTACGCGGAGTGGTTTGCTGACCAGCCCGTTGCGGGCGCGTTTCGGCATTAATTTCCATTTGGAATATTATGATGACTCCGTGTTGGTCACCATTATTCAACGATCGGCAAAAATTCTGCATGTTTTATGTTCGCACGAGGCGGCTTCCGAAATTGCTTCGCGAAGCAGGGGAACTCCCCGTATTGCCAATGCTTTGTTGCGGCGGGTGCGCGATTTTGCGCAAGTGAAAGGCGATGGAAACATTGACCACGACATTGCTATTTTTGCTCTTGAAGCACTGAATATAGATCAATATGGCTTGGATGAGGTCGATAATAAAATCTTACTGACGATTATTGATAAGTTTCAGGGTGGTCCGGTAGGCCTTTCGACCATTGCGACGGCTTTGAGTGAGGATCAAGGTACGATTGAGGAGGTCTATGAGCCTTTTTTGATTAAAGAAGGATTCTTGAAACGAACTCCACGCGGGCGAGAGGTTACCGATCTTGCTTACCAGCATTTAGGAAGATCGAGGCAAGGAGAACAATCGTTGCTGTTTTAATGAAAGCTATTATTTATCTTGAAAAATAAGTTGAGAAACAATCATCGATGAGTAAATTAGTAAAATTAGCCAAGGATACAGCGATTTATGGTGTGAGCAGTATAGCGGGTAAAGTGTTGAACTGGCTCTTGGTGCCACTTTATGCGTATATATTAACGAATACGGCTGATTATGGGATTGTTACCAACTTGTATGGTTGGACGGCATTGTTGCTGGTGGTGCTGACTTATGGGATGGAGACCGGATTCTTCCGGTTTGCCAACAAAAAAGAGAATAACGCGGATGAGGTGTATGGCTCGTCATTGTTGAGCGTAGGGTCAACCTCTTTGGCTTTTGCTGTTCTTTCGTTGGTTTTTGCCGTCCCGTTTGCCAATATGATGGGGTATCATAAACATCCTGAATACATTGCCATGTTGGGGGTAGTGGTGGCTATGGATGCTTTCAGCGCCATTCCGTTTGCCTATCTTCGTTATAAGAACCGTCCTTACATGTTTGCAGGGTTGAAAATGGTGATGATTTTTGTCAATATCCTCTTCAATCTTTTCTTTTTGATCGGTTGTCCCTGGCTTCAACGCCATGCTCCGGGTACAATTGCCTGGTTTTATCGTCCTGATTATGGCGTGGGATATATTTTTGTGTCCAATTTGATTTCTACCATTGTTGCCACACTTTGTTTATTGCCGTTTGTCATTCATGTCAAACTTCGTTGGAATTGGCCTTTATTGAAGCAGATATTGACTTATTCCGCGCCTCTTTTATTATTGGGAATTGCCGGCATTATGAATCAAACCATTGATAAAATTTTGTTTCCGGTCATTTATCCGAATCATGCTGAGGCCATGAGGTTGTTGGGTATTTACGGCGCTAACTCCAAGATTGCCATGGTGATGATGATGTTTACGCAGGCGTTCCGGTTTGCATACGAGCCTTTTGTTTTTGCGCAACATAAAGACAAGAGTAGCAAACAAGCCTATTCGGATGCTATGAAATACTTTATTATTTTCGCGTTGATATTGGTGTTGTCGATGACGTTTTATATTGATGTGTTGAAATATATCATCGGGCCGGAATACCGAAAAGGCCTGACCGTGGTGCCTATTGTGCTGGTTTCTTACCTGTTTCAAGGCATCTTTTTCAATCTCTCTTTGTGGTATAAACTGATTGATAAAACCATCTATGGTGCGATTTTTTCGGGAATCGGTTTTATAATCACCTTGTCGTTGAATATCTTATTAGTCCCCAAGTTGAATTATTTCGGGTCGGCGTGGGCGGCATTTTCGGCTTATTTTGTAATCGTGTTGATCTCTTATTTCTACGGACAAAAATATTTCCCCATCAACTATCAACTGAAAGTGATCGGAAAGTATTTTTTGTTAGCAGGAATCCTTTTTGTCTTGGGTTGGTTTGTGACATTCCATATTACGCTTATCACGATGGCTTTCAGAACCGTATTGCTTGCCATTTTTATCTGGTATGCGGTGAGACATGATTTGCCATTGGCTAAATTGCCGTATATCAATAAATTAGTTAAAAAATGATTATTGGGTATGATGCAAAGCGTGCCTTTTGGAATCGTCGCGGGTTGGGGAACTTTAGCCGCGATTTGATTCGCTTGATGGAGCACTATTTCCCTGAAAATCAGTATCTGCTGTTTACTCCCAAACGGCAAGGCGCACCTTTTTTACCTGATAGTAATGGCGCAAAGGCTATTCAACCTACTGCAACGTTTGATAAATTGGTGCCGGCTTATTGGCGTTCGGTGGGGATGGTTCGTGATATAAAACATCAGCAATTGGACATTTATCATGGGTTGAGTCAAGAGTTGCCTTATGGCATTCGTTCTACCGGAGTTAAATCTGTCGTGACGATTCATGATGCGATCTTTGTGCGTTATCCCGAATTGTACGATCCAGCTTATCGTTATATTTTTACTCGAAAAAACCGCTACAGTTGTCGTGTCGCCAATCGTATTGTGGCGATCAGTGAGCAGACAAAGCGTGATTGCATAGAGTTTTTTGGTGCGGATGAAGCGAAGATTGATGTGGTGTATCAAGGGTGTAGCTCCATTTTCAGGAATGAGGTAACATTGGATGAAATGGCAGCGGTACGAAAAAAGTATGGTTTGCCACAACAATTTCTGTTATCTGTCGGCGCTATCGAAACGCGCAAAAACATGGGGGTGATCTTAGATGCGATGCATCAAGGTAAAATTGATATGCCCTTGGTCATTGTTGGCGGCATTACATCATATTTGACAGAATTGCATAAAAAGATAAACTTTTATTCTCTTGACAGTCAAGTTGTTTTTCTTCATAAGGCTACTTTTACGGATTTTCCGGCCATGTATCATGCAGCCTCTTGCATGATTTACCCGTCTTTGTTTGAAGGATTCGGATTACCCATTTTGGAGGCGCTTTGTACCGGTACACCGGTGATTACGTCACAAGGTGGTTGTTTCGAAGAGACAGGCGGTGATGCAGCGCTTTATATCGATCCGATGGATGCGGACGAGTTGGCCGATGCTATTCAGCGTGTTTTGTCCGATTCCCGATTAAGAAAGGAAATGATCGACAAGGGCTTGCAACATGCTGAATTATTTGCCGACGAGCAGGTTGCTCACAACATGATGCGGGTTTATTCGAACCTAATGAAGGAATAATGTCTTCACACACTTCAAATGAACTAACTCCATATCCTCCGGTTTCTATTGCTCTTTGCACGTACAATGGAGCTGCTTTTTTGGCTCAACAATTGGAAAGTATTTTGAGCCAAACCTATCCGAACATTACTGACATTGTGTGTGTTGATGATTGTTCGACTGACGAAACCCTCTCTATTTTACACCAGTTCGCTCTTCGTGATGGCAGGATTCGCATTTTTCAAAACAGCCGTAATCTTGGATATATCCGTAATTTCGAGAAGGCTATGGGTTTAACACATGAGCCGCTTATCGCTTTGTCGGATCAAGATGATCATTGGTATCCTGCAAAAATAGAACGATTGGTAGCCGCTATCGGAACACATTTGTTGGTTTATTCCGATTCTGAATACATCAACGAACAAGGCGAAAAAACAGGGCAAAAACTCTCTGATTATCGTAAGTTAGGCATGGAAATGAATGTCCTCAATCTGGCGTTGTTTAATGTTGTGGCAGGCCACACTATGATGATCAGAAGAGAGTTATTTGCGCAATCTATTCCGTTTCATACAAAAATCCCTCATGATTACTGGTTGGCATTCCAGGCAGCCAAGTCCGGTTCTATCGGGTTTGTTGATGAAGCATTGGTGGGTTATCGACAACATACTACCAATGTTTTAGGCGCTATTGGTTCAAAAAATAAGAATAAAAGTAACGTATTAGCTCAAACCCACGAACGGTTAACTGCCTTTTCTGATAGTTTACAGGGTGTCAATGTCAAACATCAAGCTCTTTTAAAGAATCTTTCTTCGTTTTATGTTGATCTTTCCTGGCAGAAACGGATGCGTAAAGTGGGTTTTTTCTGGAAACATCAACATGAATTATTGCAGGCGAAAAGACGGAATAATCTCCGCAAACGTTTCTACTGCATTCAAATGTATTGGCGAACCACGTAGCCTTATCTCTCCATTATCACGGTTTTTCCTTGTAAATGACACCCAACAGGGTTTGTCCCACGGCTAATAAAGTAGTTCGATCAATGTTGGCCATCGTGTCGTGGGTAGTATGCCAATAAGAAGCGAATCCCGTAGGACTGTTCAGATCTTCCTGAATGATGTCGATGCAGGGAATGCCTGCTAATCGATTGACAAATACATGGTCGTCGGTGATGGCGCCGCCATCCTGATCGACAAAGAAGGCAGAAAACCCATCCTCTTTAGCTTGATTCCACACTTTCGCCACTATGTCAGGTGCATTGTTCATTGACTCTTGTTCTTTGTAGAATGTGGCGTTTGGAGCACCAACCATGTCTAATAGAATGCCAAAGCGTGCATGATAATTGGCCGGTTCGAGGTGTGTCGCCCAATATTGAGTGCCAAGGCACCATGAATTTTCATCCTGAGCGCCTTTGTAAAAATCGGGAGTGCCGTCATCTTCCGAGTCAAGGAAAATGATGTCGACGCCTACCGTAGGTTGTTGTTGGCTTAGTTGCCGTGCAACTTCCATCAAAACACCAACGCCGCTTGCTCCATCGTTTGCTCCCAGAACAGGTTGATGATAATTGGCCGGATTTGGATCGTGGTCGCAATAAGGGCGACTATCCCAGTGCGCACAAAGCAATATACGTGTTTTAGCGGCGGGATTAAAGCTCGAAATGATGTTATTTGAGTGAAGAATGGTTCCATCGTAAGCCTTCAGGTCTGCTTTTTGTTGAATAACCTTGGCGCCGAAACGTTCCATTTGATTTACTAAATACGCGCCACATTCGTCGTGTGCTTTCGTATTTGGTACACGAGGCCCGAAGTCCACTTGTGTTTTCGTGTAAAGATACGCCGAATCGGCATTGAATTGAGGAATGTTGAGCATGGTTTCCTTGCTTGCTTGCTTATTCGATTTTGCGGCTGACGAACAGCTACTCAAAGCTAAAATAGCTATAATCAGGCTGAAAGGGAATAGTTTCATAATGAGAATGATTAGAATTTATATTGTAAAGTGACACGAGAATCAAATGTGGCATACGTTACGTTCGGGTAGTAAAGATAATGAGCAATGCGGATAAACCGGCGCTGTTCGATCAATAAACTGAGCGAATGAGATAATATTAAATTAAACGTCGGTGTGATGATAAAAAGGTTGCTGTGCCCTTTGTTGCCTTCGGTGTTGAGGTAATCGTTTTGTTGTTCCGTTAAATTCGCAAGATCCAAGCCAGACGGATATCCTTTGAAGGTGTACAAGTTCAGATTGTAAAGTTGAATGCTAAATTGACCTATATGTTGCATCTTCATGCTTGCATCCAGATTGATGCTAAAGCCTTGTCCCATGTTATATTGCCTTTCAGGAAGGTTAAGGTGATCGGTATATGCAGCTCCTAACAGCACGATATTTGCAAAGCTTTTTACCACAAATTGCATCTGTTTATCGTCCGTGTTGAGACGATAAAGCATACCCGGCCCGAAAGAAACCGTTTCGGCAACCTGATAAGGTTTGATATGAGAGCCGCTCACGTAGATGGGGTCGGAGTCGTAGAAATTGAAATGTTGATAAAGACCCAGCACCATTTCCTGATCACGCGGTAACTCTACATGATGTCCCCATATCAGCCCAATAGCATTCGCAGTGTTCAAAACCGGTTGTTTTCCGCCAAGATTAAATTCCAAGTTGAAAGTAAACCAATCATAAGGCTGAAAATTCGATTGATCAAAAGGATCACCGTAGTTTGTTCTCAGTCCAAATGCAAGGCCATAACTGCCTTGAAACAGGTGGCTGCGCTCTGAGATAAAACGACCGCCCCAATTCACTTCAAAATGAACGGGTGTGGATAGTAGAAATTCATTAGAAGGATGATGAATCACGCGAAAGGCTTCCCCCGAAACAATGCGGTTGAATTCAACCATAGGAGCAAGAACGAAGCCGGCCAATTCGTTGAACACACGAGCGGATCCCACTTTGCTGTCGTCGTATACCGCACTCGATAAACGATAAAGAATTTCACCCAACATTTCCCCTCCAAAGGTTGTTGCCAAAAAATCGTTTGTTGATGGTGGTTGTGTTTCCATGAAACCTTCCCACATCAAACTACCACCGGCTGAAAATGGAAGCGATTGCCAAAAATTCATTCCATTGGCACGAGCTGCTGTAAACGATAAACTCCCATCGTAAGGGTGCATGAAGAGGTTGGTTGACATGTTGTCGTTATCCCATAGAAAGCCGGCTTTTAGGTTTTGCTGCATGGAGGATAAACTAATTTTGGCAAACCCCTGACCGCTTACATAATCAACTCCCCAAACTGACATATTGAGACCAAAAACTTCAGCGGCAGCGACAAGAGGTCTTTTCTTCAGCGCATCGACTTTATGTTGAATGCTATCTTCGTACATAGGTAGGTGGTACTTTACCGAGTCAGGCACTTGTGAGTAGCCCAATTCAATAAAGCCGGAAAATAAAATAACCCACGTCCCTCGTAACATGTTGCAACTATTTTGTGTGTAAAATGTTAGGCAAAATAATACCAATTTCTGCCATTGGCTTCCATTGTATAGTTCTATCGCCAAAAAAATAATTTCTGGCAGCATAACCACCGGATGCAAAAAGCGATATTCCTTTTGGAAAAGCATATTCTGCGTTGATTCTCATCTCTCGCGAAAAGCCGCTATCACCATGAGACGAGGAAAAGAACAGCAGGTAGCTAATACCTAAATCACTACTTAAAATGACATGGTCTATCTTATGATAAACTCCTAAACGATAAAAAATAAGACCTGATGACTCATAACGTATCGGATCGTAAGGCGTTCCAAATCCAACCATAGAGTAGGTCAAACGATTCATAAACCGAATACCTACATTATAAGTTGACACATTGCTCCAATACAGAACAGGCCGTACTTGTGTTTGTGGAGAAACGGATACTAATCCGATTTTGACGGCATTGGTGTCAGCTGAATAATTGACTATGCCAATTTGCGCCCCTTGTAAATGTTGTGTAAAGTTTAATATACCAATTTGTATGCCGGATAATGAAGTTGCATAATTGGCTATCCCTGCCACTTGAACTCCTTGTATGTCATGCAGTCCGAAATTAACGATTCCTGCCAACTGGACAGAAGGATGTGATGAATTTACCACATTAAATCCTGCTGCAATTTGCATTCCCCTGAGTGTTCCTCCAACCACATTCATAAATCCTGCCACTTGAATTCCTTCTAAATCGGTGATTTCAATATTTTGAATGGCAGATGCTTGCATACCGTGAAGGCTCCATCGGTTGATATTCATAAGGCCGCTTGTGGCTAATCCTGTAAATGGACCTCTTTGGATGTTATAAAGTCCGGCAAATGAAAACCCTTTGGCGGTGCTGTCAATTCTTGAGTAAATTCCGGCAATTTGGATGCCGTTCATTTCTCCATAGTTAATGCCATTAAAGAGATTGAAAGAAAACCCTTGCAATGAACTTATCTTTGATTCGGGTAGTCCTAACGAAAACCATACCGGCTGATGGTGGGAAAACGGCAGTGTTGCAAAGGGATCCCAAATAGATAGGTTGACTGAATGGCTGCTTTGCTGAGCCAAGCAGCTGATAAAAAAAGACAGTAAGGCCAGTGTAATGGTTGTTCGCTTCATGTAACGAAAACTTAGGAGACAAAGTTACTTCATTTTGCTTTGTTTGATGATTCTGACAAAACGGATGGAAGCTGAAATATCTCTTTTCCCTGTTTCAGGATGGTGTATTCCAAGGAATAGGCTATCTTTGTTGTTCAAATTAATTGCCAATATGAATTCGATGGTTGTATTATTAAAAAAGGAATTTGCTAATTTCTTCAGCTCTGCCATAGGTTATCTTGTGGTAGGTGTTTTTCTGACACTCACCGGTTTATTCCTTTGGGTGTTCCCCGGTAATTACAATATTCTTGATTCGGGCTACGCTCAATTGGATGGCCTGTTTTCGTTAGCGCCGTGGCTCTATCTTTTTCTGATTCCGGCAATCACGATGCGTTTGTTTGCGGAAGAAAAGCGATCGGGCACGCTCGAATTACTTTTCACCCGACCCATTACCAAATGGAACATTGTGTTGTCGAAATATTTGGCGGGCATGTTGTTGGTTGCTGTTTCATTGCTCCCAACCATTGTTTATTTTATCTCGGTTTACTATATGTCCGATCCGATTGGTAATATTGATGTAGGAGGGTTTTGGGGGTCTTACATTGGACTCTTTTTGCTTGCATCGGTCTATGTGGCTATCGGCCTTTTTGCTTCATCGTTGAGCGACAATCAAATCACTGCATTTATATTGGCAGTAACCCTTTCATTTGTTTTTTATTTCGGGTTTGATTTAGTGGCCTCTTTATCGCTTTCGGGGGCAAAACAAATGGCGATTGCCGCTTTGGGAATTAATAAACACTATACCTCCATGAGTCGTGGAGTGATCGATAGTCGCGATGTTGCCTATTTCCTTAGCGTGATTGGTTTGTTCTTGCTGGCTACGCGATGGAGGATTCGTGCGAAATGACAATAGAAACGGCAAGGTTGAAAGCGAAAGGGGTTAAAGCCGGAGGGATTGGAGGATGCAATCACAAGGCAATGGACAATAAGTAACTGTAATCCGGAAAGATACAGATTTGAAGCGGCACATTGTAAATACCTAAACTGTCAATCGATTAAAGTTCGATGTTATTTCATTGCTTTAAAGCTCATGTCTAAGCTTTTGACAGAATGGGTTAGCGCTCCCACCGAGATGTAATCGACGCCGCATTCAGCATAAGCGCGAAGGGTTTCAAAGATAATGCCTCCGGATGATTCTATTTCGTAACGTCCATTAATCATTGCCACTCCTTTGCGTGTTTGTTCGATGGAGAAGTTATCGAACATGATACGATCAACACCTCCAATTTCAAGCACTTGTTCAATCTCTTTGAAATTGCGCACTTCAATTTCAATTTTCAATGATTTTTCATGCTTGGCTAAATAGTCTTGAGCGGCAAGAATGGCTTTTTGAATGCCACCGGCAAAGTCCACATGATTATCTTTCAGGAGAATCATATCATATAAGCCGATACGATGATTGACACCACCGCCAATGCGTACGGCTTCTTTTTCCAAGAGCCGTAATCCCGGCGTTGTTTTTCGCGTATCGAGAACTTTCGTTTTCAATCCTTCCAATTGTTTGGCGTAGTGACGTGTCGTAGTTGCAATACCGCTCATTCGTTGCATGACGTTTAGCATCACGCGTTCCGTTTGCAATAAGGAAAGAACTTTCCCTTCAACTATAAATGCCACGTCGCCAATATTCACTTCTTGTCCGTCTTGAATGAATGTAGTCATTTTGAGTTGATCGTCGAAAGAAGAGAATATCTTCTTAGCTACTTCAACGCCTGCCAAGACTCCTTTTTCTTTGATAATCAGTTGTGATTTTCCTTCAGCAGTTTCGGGAATACATGATAGCGAAGTGTGATCGCCATCCCCAATGTCTTCTTTTAACCAAGTGATAATCTGCTGTTCTAATTGCTTATCCATTCGATTTATTCGATTTTGAGTTGATAAATGCGGAAATTTCCGCTGTCATTTTTCAAAAACACATTGATTCGGTATGATGCAGATGGAGAAATTAATTTACCTATGATAAACATACGATTCCCCCGTTCTCCCTGGTGGAGCACTTCAAACCCTGAGACGTGCTTCTGGTTTATAAATCCGGATAGCACTGTTTTGACTGCATTTCTATTTTCACTACTATTTCCATCGGGTAAAGTTAATTCAACGTCATCTGTAAAAAGACCCGAAAGCATTTCTACGTTTTGCGTGTTGAATGCGTTCGATATCGTTTTGCTGAGGTTGTCCGAAGTTTGTGCTTGGCATGACGGTGTGAGAAAAATTGAAACACAAACCAACATAAAAAAGCGATTCAGATGTCTCATTCTATTGAATTTTATTTTTGCAAAGGTACTCACTTTATAAGGCAAACGCAACGGTTGTCAATGGAATCGGGTTTTGAGAGTTGAGGGTACTAAAATAATGTGGGTTGTTGCTTAGGTGGCGTTTCTGTTGATGGTTCTTCGATCATCTTAAGAAATTCCGATTCCTCCATAATTGGGACGGCTAATGATTTGGCTTTCGAGAGTTTTGAAGGACCGGCTTGTTCGCCTGCCAACAGGAAGGAAGTTTTGGCTGATATTGCACTGGCTTCTTTTCCACCATGTTGTGCAATCAGTGATTTGTATTCTTCGCGGGTGTGATGAGCAAAAACGCCACTTATTACAATCGTTTTACCTGCCAACCGATTACTCTTTTGTGTTAGTTTGTTCTCTGCAATAGCAAATTGCAATCCGGCTTGTTTGAGTTGTTCTACTAAAAGTAAGTTGTTCGAATCAGCAAAAAATGCCACGACGCTTTGTGCAATTTTATCCCCAATCTCATCCACTGACGCTAATTCGGAAACAGTTGTTTTTGTAAGTGTATCCATGTTTCCAAAAGCGAATGCCAGCGCTTTCGCCACTTTTTCTCCGACATAGCGAATGCCCAAAGCAAATAATACCCGTTCAAAAGGTACCTGTTTTGATTTTTCAATGGCCGCCATGACATTTTGAACCGATTTTTCGCCCAATCGTTCTAATCGTATCAGTTGGCTTGGTTGCAACGTGTAAAGATCGGCGATAGTGCGAATTAACTGTTGTTGAAAGAGCAGATCGACTGTTTCTGAGCCGATACCGTCGATATTCATTGCTTTGCGGCTGATGAAATGTTCAATTTTTCCTTTGATTTGAGGAGCGCAGGAAGCATCGTTCGGACAATAAAATCCGGCTTCTCCTTCAACGCGCACTAATGATGTGCCACAGGATGGGCAGTTTTTTATAAATGGGATTTCCGGTTCCTGGTTGTTTGTTTTAGCTACAGAAATAATCTTCGGAATAATTTCACCTCCTTTTTCTATCAACACCTGATCACCTTGATGTAAATGTAATGAAGCCATTACATCGGCATTGTGGAGGGTGGCTCGTTTGACAACCGTACCTGCCAGAAGAACAGGTTCAAGATTGGCTACCGGAGTGACAACCCCGGTTCTTCCTACCTGAAATTCGATGTTTTGCAATGTTGTTACAGCTTGTTCAGCCTGGTATTTAAATGCCACTGCCCATCGGGGTGATTTTGCCGTCGATCCAAGAATCTCCTGTTGCCGCAATGAATTGATCTTTAAAACGATGCCATCGGTTGCAAAAGGCAATGAGTTTCTTTCTTTGTCCCAGAAATGGATAAAATCAAATACTTCGGCTAATGAATGGCATTTTCGTATGGCATCCGAAACTTTGAATCCCCATGCTTTTGTTTTTTGCAGGTTTTCATAATGTTTGTCCGAAGGCAATTGTTCCCCAAGTAAATAATAGAAATAGCCATCTAATTGACGTTTAGCCACCTCTTTTGGATTCTGCAATTTCAAGGTTCCTGAAGCTGCATTGCGTGGGTTGGCGAAAAGTTGATCTTCTTGCTCTTCCCGTTCGCGATTGATAGCATCGAAAACATTCCATGGCAACAACACTTCGCCACGTATTTCAAAACTTTCAGGATAATCATCACCCAAAAGTTGCAATGGAATGGAACGGATTGTTTTTACGTTTGTCGTCACATCATCGCCCACTACGCCATCTCCTCTTGTCGCTGCACGAATGAGTTTCCCATTTTCATATTGGAGTGAAATGGAAACGCCGTCAAATTTCAATTCGCATACAATGTCAAACGGTTCATTCAATAAACGGGCTGCACGATCGAAAAAATCGGTAATCTCACTTTCGGAGTAGGTATTCCCGAGCGAGAGCATCGGGTAACGATGAGTCACTTTTGCAAATTCTTTAGTCAGATCATTTCCAACGCGTTGAGTAGGTGAGTTGGAATCGGAATACTCCGGATGAGCAGCTTCTAATTCTTCCAACTGCTTCATTTTTTTGTCAAATTCTACATCGCTGATGGTGGGTTGCGACAGAACATAATAACGATAGTTATGCTCGTGTAGCTCTTTGCGGAGTTCTTCGATTTGCTGTTGAACGGACATTGATGAATGGGGTATATTATTTACCATGCACAAATTACAGATTGATCGTGTAAGATAAACCAACCGATTTAATGGTAAATAGTAAATTTATGAATGGTCAATGCGTTAGTTTGTCTTGTAAGTGAATTTTACTTTGCTCAGATCTTCGTTTGCCTTCACGATTTTCTTTTTCAATCCCTCTTTATAATCCATCAGCCTTGTTTGTAAAGACTCATCGCCATTTGCAAGAATTTGAACTGCTAATAGAGCCGCGTTCATCGAAGCATTGATGCCAACCGTTGCCACGGGAATACCCGGAGGCATTTGCACAATGGCAAGAAGTGCATCCATTCCGTCGAGTGAGGCATCGATTGGCACCCCAATGACGGGTAGTGTCGTCATGGAAGCGATAACGCCCGGCAAATGTGCAGCCATACCTGCGGCAGCTATAATGACTTTGATGCCTCTTGCGTTTGCCTGTGTTGCAAATTGTTCCACTTCTTTGGGTGTGCGATGTGCCGATAACGCGTTCATTTCAAATGGAATTTGGAATTCATCCAGCAGCGAAGCTGCTTTTTCCATAATGGGTAAGTCGGAAGTGCTTCCCATGATGATACTTACAATTGGCTTCATGTTTTTGTTTTAATATATTGTGAATTAATGGAATATTGTTTTGATTAATATGATATTTGGCATCAACGAATATACGACTTTTTTTATAAAACACAAAAACCCGTGCGGTAAAGCTGCACGGGTTTTTTGAAAGATTATAAAGACTCTTATTGCAAAGTGACTTGTAAGGGGTTTTGAAGTTTTTGGCTGAACTGTTGTATATAGTCGAACCACGCCTGATCAGATGAAAATCCCCATTTGCTCCAACCTGCGCCAAAATAATAGGTAAATTGTTGTTGAGGAAGATATGGCTCAATGGCCAATAAATGATCATCTTGTACTTTAACTGATGCAATGGTTTCAGGAACTACAACACCAATGTAATCTCTTCCTTCAGGAACCCCGGCATCGGAAGTAGCTGTTTCGGCATAAGCAATGTATCCTGCTTTTTGATCCGATTTCATCACGCCTTTGTTGGCATGAAGCGTAATGCCAGTTGCTACCTGGAAATTTGGCGGTAACGTTCCTTCGTATGTTACATAGCCTTTATTGAGCTGAGAACCTGCATCTAAAGAAATGGTCAATTTCTCTTTCAAAAACGTTTTGCCTACCTGAACGGAGTCATAAGTAAGAACGAAGGTGGTCCGTAACGGCCCGTTCTCAATTACTTTCCATGTAGAATAATGATTGCCAACCCATAACGTGGTGTCGGTATAAGGAGCTATACCACCTGCGCCCAGAGTATGAGCTACTTTGTAACAATCTAATCCTTGTCCGTGATCGATATGATACGGTTTCCCGTTAGCATCATCCCGATAAAATTTATTGACAATCAGAGAATCAGTCCGTTTTAGCCAGACATCCACTCCATTGCTTGGATTTTCGTCAGCCAAGGCTGGCCCATACATCCGATAGGCAATGCGATCATTTTCCCATGCGAAATCGTCTTTCCTCTCTGGAACATACCGTCCAAATGTCATAGGTGCAAATGTTTCCGGTTTCCCGATACGAATGGTATAATCCGAAGTACCATTTGCTTTTACAGTAGCAAGAAAAATAACGGAAATGCTGTCGGCTTCAATTTGATAAGGAATTTGTTTCCCGTTTTGGTCAACGATTACAAATTGTTGTTTATCACTAAGCTGCAATTTTTGTGTAATGTTTTGCAACGGCACTGACACAATTTCATTAGTTCGGTCGAGATTGATCGGATTCGTAACCACCACTTTTAATGACTTCGTACAGGATGTCAACAAAAGGATGGACACAAAAAGGAAAGCAAGTTTTTTCATAATCAATGGATTTAGTATGTTGATTTAATTTGGTTGTTTCCCTATGTATGCCAGAATGCCTCCATCCACGTAAAGCACATGCCCGTTGACAAAATCGGAGGCACCGGATGCTAAGAAGATGGCAGGCCCTTGTAAATCTTCCACCGTTCCCCAACGGCCTGCCGGTGTGCGTCCAATGATAAAGTTGTTGAATGGATGGCCTTCTTCGCGAAGCGGTGCAGTTTGTGGTGTTTCAATATAGCCGGGGCCAATGCCGTTGACTTGAATGTTGTACATGCCCCACTCGCAAGCGAGGTTACGTGTCAGCATTTTCAAACCGCCTTTTGCAGCAGCATAAGCCGAAACCGTTTCACGGCCTAATTCACTCATCATGGAGCAAATATTGATGATTTTGCCTGCCCCCTTTTTAATCATTCCGGGTGCTACTGCCTTTGAAACAATAAATGGGCCATTCAAATCAATATCAATGACCTGACGAAACTCTTTTGCCGTCATTTCAATTGCAGGAATGCGTTTGATGATGCCGGCATTATTGACTAAAATATCAATAACTCCGACTTCTTGTTCAATCTTTGCAATGTGCTCATTCACCTGATCTTCATTGGTAACATCGAATACATAGCCATGTGCTTTAATGCCGCTTGCTTTGTATTCTTCCATGCCTTTGGCAACTAATTCAGCGTTTATGTCATTAAAAACAATGGTGGCTCCAACGGATGCCATTGCTTTTGCCAATGCCATTCCGATGCCGTAAGAAGCGCCTGTAATAAGGGCTATTTTCCCTTCTAATGAAAAGTTATTCAGCATAATCTATTGTTTTGATATGGAAATTATTTGTTTGAAAGTCATTTATCGCAGATCGGTTGTTTTGAAAAAATCCTGATCGCCGTAATCCAGGTTTTCACCACCCATGCCCCAAATAAATGTATAATTTGAAGTGGCTGTACCAGAGTGGATTGACCATGCAGGAGAAATGACTGCATCGTCGTTTTGTAACCAGATGTGTCTCGTTTCGGTGGGTTCTCCCATGAAATGACATACTGCATTGCCTTCCGGTACTTCAAAATAGAAATAGGCTTCCATGCGGCGGTTGTGCGTGTGTGCCGGCATTGTGTTCCAAACGCTGCCGGTGCGAAGTTCGGTCATCCCCATTTGCAACTGACAGGTAGGAAGTACTTGGTTGACAATCATTTTGTTGATTACTCGGTGATTGGCTTCTTCAAGTGACCCCATTTCGACAACCACAGCCTCTTTTTTTGTGATTTTCTTGTCGGGATAAGTCTGGTGTGCCGGCGCTGAATTAAAATAGAACTTTGCCGGTTGATTTGGATCAATACTCTCAAAAGTTAGTTCTCTGTCACCCATGCCAACATACAGAGCTTCTTTATAGCCGAGTTCATAGGTAGTATCGGCCATAGTCACACGGCCACTACCGCCCACGTTAAAGATGCCAAGTTCGCGTCGGGAAAGGAAAAAGGGCATTTTAAGCGGATCAATGGCCTCTAATGGGAGTTTTTCGTTTACAGGATAGGATCCTCCTACGATCAACCGATCGTGAAGGGTGTATACCATCGTGGTTTGGTTGGGTACAAAAAGCGGACTGATGAGGTGTTCTTTGCGTAATCGTTTTGTATCGTAGTGTTTTACATCTTCAGGATGTGCGGCATAACGCACTTCGTACGTAGTTTTCATCTGTTTCTATTTATTTTATTTTGTCAGATGGAACTCTCCCGTCTTGACGGGATTCGTTTCATTGAGTCTGTTTTAAGGTGTGATGTTGTTAGTTTTAGATAACGCAAATTTAATTGGTTATCCAAACGCAAAGATAAGGGCAATATTTTGTAAATGATACAGATTGGAGAGATTCCATGATTTTTTATGATTCCATAGATGTTTTCGGTCTGAGCGTGGAAGGCAAATAATAATACATTGTTATATTTAACAATATTAAAGGTTGTCCTTGTGTTAAATGTGCACGGAATGAGTATATTTGTGCAATATTTATAACCCAATTATCATGGCTTCTTTAGCTTCAATCACAGGACAAAAAACACGCGATATGCTGGTAGAAGTGGCACGCATGCTTTTTGCGAAATGGGGGAAAGATAACACCACCATGAACGACATCGCCAATGCCTCAAGCAAAGGCCGTCGTACGCTCTATTCCTACTTTCAAAGTAAAGACCAAATTTATTTGGCGGTTATCGAACAGGAGCTCAATATCTTAAATAATAAACTTCAGGAAGTTGTAGCTCGTGACCTGCCTGCCGATCAGAAATTGACCGAATATATCTTCACGCGGTTGGATGCCGTGAAAGAGTCCATTACACGAAACGGTACCTTGAAATCAGACTTCTTTCGCGATATTCAGGAAGTGGAACGGGTGCGCCGTCGTTTTGACGTAAAAGACATTCAGCTGTTGGAACAAATTTTTGAAGAAGGCAAGCAAACCGGATATTTTAATTTGCACAACACTGAATTGTCGGCTCAGATTTTCCATTATGCCTTACGCGGTATTGAAGCTCCATATGTCAGCGATAAAATGAGCGAACGTATGAAATATAACAAACGCTTTATTATCAATGCTTTTATGCGTGGTATTTTGGTTAAAAAAGATCACATGCAGCCGTCTTTGGCATCCATGTAATCTTTTTATTTTCCATAAAACAGGATGGCCTTTTTATTGCTGACGTTGTCGAATCACTTCATATAGCAATATGCCGGTGGCTACCGATACGTTGAGCGATCCGATACTTCCAAAAATAGGAATTGAAACGGTTTCGTCACACATTCTTTCTATTTCCGGCGAAATACCCACATCTTCAGCTCCCATGATGAATGCCGTTGGTTCATTATAGCTTACTTCAATGTATTTTTTTGTCGCCTTCTCGGTGGTTCCAATGATTTTCAATCCTGAATTTTTCAGATAACGAACTGCGTCCATCAACTGATTTTCGCGACAAACAGGTACAAGATGCAATGCTCCAGCCGACGTTTTCACTGCATCTGCATTGGCTGCTGCACTTCCACGTGACGGGACAACGATGGCATCTACGCCTGAACATTCGCAGGTTCGGGCAATGGCGCCAAAATTGCGCACATCAGTAATGCCGTCTAAAACGACGATTAGTGGAGTTCGACCTTTTTCGTAAAGTGTTGGAATGATGTCGGCAATTTGTTGGTATTCAATCGCAGCAACAAAAGCTACAACGCCTTGATGGTTTTTTTGTGTTAAGCGATTGAGTTTCTCAACCGGAACGCGTTGAACCGGAATGTTTTTATCTTGCAATGCGGCAAAGAGTTCTTTTGCCAAGTCGCTTTGCAATTCATTTCGAATCAATATTTTGTCGATTTCCTTTCCGGCTTCAATGGCTTCGAGAACAGAACGAATGCCAAAAATCATGTCTGTTTCAGGACTTTTGGGTGGATAGAATCGGGCGCCATCTTTTTTTGCGGGATGTAATATCGGGTTACGTTTTGGTTGATAGGGATTTCTTTCCATAATGTTGTTTTGTAAATAATTGAATGGGTATGTTTATGCGTGAAGATACAATCCGTCAAAGGCTAAGCGAGTGTTTGAGAAAATGGCTTGTGCTTCTGCCAGAAGATCTTCAATATGATCGTAGCGCGCTGAATAGTGCCCTATTATGAGTTGTTTTACGTGGGCATCACGGGCAATCTCTGCTGCTTGTTGCGCGGATGAGTGACCTGTGGCTTTTGCCCGAACAATGTCTGTATGCAAAAAAGTAGCTTCATGATACAAAAGGTCAACGCCTTCAATCCAGGGGATAATGCGTTTACTGAAAGCTGTGTCAGAGCAGTAGGCATATCTTTTCGGAGGTGTTGCGGGTCGTGTTAATCGTTCATTTGGAATTACAGTCCCATCTTCGGTAATAAAGTCAGCTCCTTGTTGAATAAACGGGATTTCTTTTAGTGGGATATGGTAAAAATCAATCATTTCGCGAATGATGTGACGTGGTTTCTCTTTTTCTTCAAAAAGAAATCCGCAGGAAGGAACGCGGTGTTTTAGCGGAATCGAAAAGACGCGTAACGAACGATCTTCATAAATTAATACGTGTTTTCTTGGGTCAATCGATTCAAAAATAACTTTATAACTCATCTCTGCGCAGTAATAATCGATTTGAGGCTGGAGCATTTTTTCTAAATCGGGATGTGCGTGAATCACTAAATCGGCAGTGCGGCCTACCATACCGAGTGATGAAATGAGTCCGATCAATCCAAAAACGTGGTCGCCATGCAAATGAGAAATGAAAATATGGTTCAATCGTGTAGGCTTTATCTTGAACTGCCTCATGCGAATTTGAGTTCCTTCCCCGCAATCGATCATAAACATTTTCTCACGGAAATGGACTATTTGTGCGGTTTGAAATCGCTCAATCACCGGCAATGCGGAATTACAACCCAAAATTGTCACGTTCATCGATTCCATGCGGCAAAATAAAAACGAAAACCTCTCGGCTTTCAGGATTGAGTTGTTGAATAGGGTTCTCCTGAGAAACTATCAAATGGAGTTACTTCTTTTTCTCGTATTGAAAAACTCCTTTATCGCTTCGAATGGTTAAATGAGCATGATCGGAAGCCTTGACTCTACCGATGATTTGCGCATCCACATTGTATTTTTCGGAGATGATGATGATTTCTTCTGCCCATTCGGGCGATACAAAGATTTCCATCCGATGACCCATGTTAAAAACCTGAAACATTTCTTTCCAATCGGTTTTCGATTCTGCTTGTATCATCTCGAACAGAGGTGGAACCGGAAATAAATGATCTTTAATGACATGTAAATTCTCAATAAAATGAAGCACTTTTGTTTGTCCGCCTCCCGAGCAATGCACCATGCCGTGAATGTGAGAACGATATTTTTTGAGAATGTCCCGAATAATAGGAGCATAGGTACGGGTAGGGGAGAGCACTAATTTTCCTGCATCAATACCCAGATCGGCAATGGTGTCAGTCAATTTTTTACTGCCGGAATAAGCTAATCCCGTTGGTAAGTTGTTGTCATAGCTTTCGGGATATTTTTCAGCTAAATAGTAAGCAAATAAATCATGTCGTGCAGAGGTTAATCCGTTGCTACCCATGCCGCTGTTGTAGCCGTCTTCGTAGGATGCTTTTCCACTTGATGAGAGTCCCACGATCACATCGCCGTCTTTAATAAGGTGATTGGAAACCACCTCATCACGACGCATGCGTGCCACTACGGTACTGTCGACGATAATGGTGCGTACCAGATCGCCCACATCGGCTGTCTCACCACCGGTTAGATAAGCATTTATACCTTGTTTTCTAAGTGATTCCAATAATGATTCAGTACCGTTGATAATTTCACCGATTACTTCGCCCGGAATGAGTTGTTTGTTCCGTCCAATAGTTGATGATACTAAAATATTGTCAGTGGCGCCAACGCACAGCAAATCGTCGATATTCATGATCAACGCGTCTTGTGCAATGCCTTTCCAAACAGAAACGTCGCCGGTTTCACGCCAATAGAGGTAAGCTAATGATGATTTGGTGCCGGCACCGTCCGCGTGCATGATGTTGCAGTAGTTGGGGTCGCCTCCGAGAATGTCGGGAATGATTTTACAAAATGCTTTTGGGAAAATCCCTTTGTCCAAATTACGGATCGCGTTGTGTACTTCTTCTTTGGTTGCCGAAGCGCCGCGCAGATTGTATTTGTCGCTCATTGAAGTGATATTTAAAATGTGCTCATCAATTTGTCTCCAAAGGTACTTCTTTTTTGGCAAATTAAATAAACTACCCTTTCCTTTTTTTTGTAAATCGGGAATGAGTCGTGCAGCTATATTATTGATTCAAAGTGACTTTATAATTCCTTGTTGGCGTCAATGCAAAGCTACGCTCTCTGACTATAATCTTGCTTATATTGATATAAAAATAGCGTCTTACAGCTTTTGTGCCGAAAGGAAGAAAATCGGAAATTCCTTCACGATGCCATTGTCTAATTGCCGTTTTACTGTAAAGCACGGTTCGTGTTGACATTTTACAAAACCTGCCCGTTGCACGTCACGGCAGAGAAGTTCTATGTCAATCCCATTGTGAAAAGCAGGGATTCCTCCTGCATGAAAAGAACCGTCTTCGGGATATAAATCGGCAATGACGACATATCCATTCGGGCGCAACATGTCATTGAAGCGTTTCAAAACTAATGGTATATCGGCTACATGATGCATCGCCATTTGAGTGAATATCAGATCAACCTGTTGCTCTTCGTAAGGTGATTTTTCTAAATCGCACAAGAGCGTTTCAAAGTTCTGCACACCGGTTTGTGCAATCTTCTCCGTGATCACCTGAAGCATTTCCGGAGAACTGTCCATGAGAATGATCTTTTTCAGGTCATCTTTCAACAGAAAACTGAGGATGCCGGTACCTGCCCCAAATTCAAGTCCGATCATGTCGGGTTGCAGAGTGATGCGTTGTTTTAGTAGATTAGAAATGACTTGAGAACGTTCCCAATGCACGGGGCGATCGTCCCATGTGGATGCCGCTTGATTAAATGAATTCATATATGATTTGCTTGATGTATTATTAACAAAGATAGGGTGGAAAGCCTCTGAATCGAAGCCTGGTAATCTTATTTAATCTCCTTTTTATAATCGTAGTGTGTTCGATGGCTTCAAGTCCTTATATGATCAAGTGATAAAAAAAGAGGGAATTTCCATACTCAATCGGATTTTTAAGCAGTATCTTCGCATCATAGCGCTGTGAAGTATGATTCATGATAACTTATTGTCACCCATTAAAACTTACAATTATGTTTGAAGAAGATGACGATGATTTAGAACGGTCGGAATTTGAAATCTGGTACGATGACAATCGCAATTATTTCTTACGTGACGCTACAGATATTGTTGAGCCATCGGTAGAAATTGAAGCTTTTTATATCGGTGTGTATTGCCCTGTCATGCAAGACTTAGCCCCAGCAATTCGCCAGTTGTTGGTAAAGCAATATCCCATTATCGCAACTGAATTCCGTCCTGCAGTATTGCAAGCTATAGAACGAAGAATTGAGATCACAGGACATGCATTTTTGCTCTATCTTTTCGATTTGGTACAAGATCAGAAAGAAGGCGTCAACCTGCCTGAGAAGTATCCTGATTTTGAAAAATGGAGAGTCGCTTATCTGACCTTGCATAAGCCATACAAATTCGACGAATCGTTCTTTGATCAATTTTCGTGGCTGACTGATGCGCAAAAAAAGGAGTTCATGGAGGAATCTCGAAAGGAAGAAGAAGAAAAATTCAACTGGAAAGATAAACGGAAATACGACTTTATTGACATGCTTCAGCGCATTGTCCTCAGGTATTACAAAGAAATCATGGATTTTGAAGCTGATCAGTGGGTTGTTTACTCTTCGTTAATAACCAACGAATATGTTGATTACAGGATTCGCTTTGAGCATTATGTAACCTTTATTGAATACGAGTTTCCTGAAGAAGATTTGTATATTAGTTACAGCGAATTTAGCAAGAAATTTCATCAACGTTTTAACGAACGATGGGGAAAAGAGCAGCAGTTACGAGAAAACAATGCGGAGGGATTGAAAGATTGATTCAATAGACCATTTAGATATTTTGTCATTTGCTTTTTTTTGACCTCCATAAAGAACCAAACGGGCTTTTTATTCGTATATTTGTAAAAGATAATTCAGTTAAAGCAGGTTTTTATGATGAAGAACAAATATCCATAGAATGCTTTGATACAATTTATTAGAATAAACAATCAGTAAGAACAAATCATTAATTATTTTCTGTTATGAAACATGAACTTCCGGCGCTGCCCTACGCAACCAATGCCTTAGCGCCAAAAATCAGCCAACAAACTATTGAACTTCACTGGGGTAAACATGCCCAAACGTATGTAAACAACCTGAATAACTTGATACCGGGAACTCCTTTTGAACATGCTTCTCTTGAGGATATCATTCTAAAAGCTGAAGGTCCTATTTTTAATAATGGAGCGCAAACGTGGAATCATATTTTCTACTTTACCCAATTTGCATCGGTCCCCAAAGCAAAACCGGAAGGAAAATTGGCAGAGGCTATCGACAAAAGTTTTGGTTCCTTTGATACGTTCAAAGAACAATTTTCAAAAGCAGCCGTTGGTCTTTTCGGCTCAGGATGGGCTTGGTTAGTGAAAAAGGCTGACGGCTCGCTTGAGATTGTTCAGGAAAGCAATGCCGGTAACCCATTGCGAAAAGGAATGACACCTATTCTGACTTGCGACGTTTGGGAGCATTCCTATTACGTTGATTACCAAAATCGCCGTGCCGATTATGTAGCTATTTTCTGGGATGTTTTGGATTGGAAAGTCATTGAAAGCCGTTTCTAAAAGCGCTTAAAAATCATCGCTTATGATAAATCAGGAGATCGAAAAGAAATTGAACAAGCAAATCAACCTTGAATTTTGGTCGTCTCAATTGTATTTATCAATGTCTGCTTATTTCTCGGCCAAAGGGTTGCCCGGATTTGCACATTGGATGTTCATTCAGTATCAGGAAGAGGTGACACATGCGCTGAAATTCTTTAATTACCTGATTGAACGTGGGGGAAAAGTCATTTTGACACCTATCGCCGCAGTCAACACAGAGTGGGCTGCGACCCTCGACGTTTTCATGGAGACTCAAGCTCACGAAAAAGAGGTAACGGAGAGAATCTATCAACTTGCCGATACGGCCATTGCCAACAGGGATCACGCGACGCAAAGCATGTTGCGTTGGTTCATTGACGAGCAAGTGGAAGAGGAAGCCAATGTACAAGCCATTATTGACACACTCAATTTAGTACAGGACAATGGTTATGCCATCTACGGCCTCGATAAAGAATTGGCGACACGTGTCTTTGTCGATTCCACTCAAACAGCTCCGTAACTGATTTTGAATGAATACAAATGGCTCGCTTATCCTTTTTAGAATGTCAAACAAACAATATTAAACAGGTAAAAGTGCATAAAAACAATATTTTATGCACTTTTTTTAATATACAATATTTCAAATGAAGCAGATTGTTCTCTCCATTCTTATTCTTTTTATCGGCTGCATATTTACCCAAGCTGAGAACCATTATTCTATCAAAGGGGTTGTTATTGATAAAACAACCCGTTCGCCTATTCCGTATGCCAATGTAATTATTTGGAACAGTTCGAAAGGCACAACTACTGATTCGATAGGGAACTTTACAATAACCAATGTATTGCCCGGAACGTATCGATTACAAGCTACTTACATTGGTTATGCTACTAATACTACTCCCGAATTCTTAGTGATAAATAACAAGAGTTTTGAAACCATTGAGTTGGAGGAAACAGGAAAAACATTGAAAGAAGTAGAAATCAAAGGAGTTGCCGGGCCATTTCGTAAAAGTGCAGAAAGTCCTCTTTCGATGCGAGAAATAGGGTTTACAGAAATCGAGAAGAGCGCAGGCTCTAATCGCGATATCTCCCGTGTTCTTGAATCCTTTCCGGGAGTTGCTTCTTCACCTGTCGGGTATCGAAATGATTTAATCGTACGTGGAGGAGGTCCTTCGGAAAATAGTTATTACATCGAAGGGGTGGAAGTGCCAACCATAAATCATTTTGCAACACAGGGAGCATCTGGAGGTCCTGTTGGTATCTTGAATGCGGAACTGATAAGCAATGCTGATTTTTATTCGGGAGCTTTTCCTGCCAACAGAGGAAACGCATTGAGCGCCATCTTAAATATAAAGTTAAAAGATGGTTCACCTACTTCTCACAACTATAGTGGCGTCGTGGGTTCTTCCGATCTTGGATTTAATACCGATGGCCATATTGGTAAAAAAATAACCTATCTCTTTTCGGCGCGTCAATCGTATTTGCAATATTTATTTAAAGCATTGAAGCTGCCTTTCTTACCGACTTATGTTGATAGTCAATTCAAAGTAAACATTAAATTCAACAAACATAACCAACTAACTTTATTAGGGTTAGGCGCTATTGATCGCATGACACTTAATACAGATACTGCAGGACAAACCGATGGAAATAAATATATAGTTGCGACGTTGCCTATTATTTCGCAAAACACCTACACCGTAGGAGGTGTGTACAAACACTTTGTCGGTAATAATGTGCAAACGATCGTGTTGAGTCATGATTATTTTGAAAATAAGAACCTGAAATATCAGGATAACATTACAAATCCTAATAATGTCGTTTTAAATTATGATTCGTATCAAGCGGAGACAAGATTTCGTTTTGAGAATAGCAGCACCCTGAATGCTTTTCGTTTGGATGAAGGTATTCATGCAGAAATGGATCATTACTTCAACCAAACATCCCAACAGGTGTTCAGCAATGGAAATGCTTTCTTGCTTAACTACCTTACGCAGCTATCGCTTATACGTTGGGGAATCTTCGCAACAGGAACGTATAAAAGTCCCGATGAACGATTAACCCTTGCGATAGGTATTCGCACCGATGCTAACAACTACTCTTCGTCAGTGAATCAATTGTTGGGACAATTTTCGCCCCGTTTCTCTGTGTCATACAGACTGTTGCCTAAATTTTATATCAATGGAAATGTGGGCAGTTATAATGAACTCCCACCCTATACCGTTTTAGGCTACAAAAACAATGCAAATCAATTAGTAAACGAGCAGAATGATGTAAAATATCTTTTATGCAATCAGATGGTTGTTGGAGTTGAGCAACACCCAACCGACTATATCCGACTTTCTTTAGAAGGATTTTACAAACAATACCTGAATGGATTGATGTCGATTGCCGATTCTATCCCTTTGGCATCCGAAGGCGCTGATTATAATGTATATGGAACTCAAAGTGTAAATTCGACTGCAAAAGGAAGAGCTTACGGAATGGAGGCTTTAGCTCGCTGGTTTGGGTTTCAGCATCTCAATTTTATTCTCGCTTACACGTACGTGAGAAGTGAATACATCAGTCCGAAGACTGGGAACTATATTCCCTCATCATGGGACAATCGCAATCTTTTTACCCTGACAAGTAACTATCAATTTCCAAGAAACTGGGCATTGGGCTTAAAATTCAGAGCCATTGGTGGATCGCCTTACACCCCTTACGATTATGCAAAGTCGTCACTCAAAATTGCATGGAATGCACAAGATCGGCCCTATCTCAACTATGCGTTGTACAATACCCAACGACTTGCTACTTTTACAGAATTGGATTTACGAGTTGATAAAACCTATTTCTTTAAGAATTTGATGTTTGGGTTTTATATCGACATACAAAATGCACTAGGTACAACATATCGTGAAGCCCCTGTTTTATATAGCACTGGTGTTACTGATCCTACCGATCCTTCCCGCTATGTGATGAAATCATTACAACCGACAAGTGGGACCATTCTTCCATCCATAGGAATTATGGTTGAATTTTGAGAAGATGAGATGCAAACAAGGAGAAAATAAAGCCAGAAGTGATAGGAATTAGGGAAGATCAGCGGTTATAGCATGGATGATTTGATAAATTAATTTGGAACGGTTACGCTTACCACGTGTTTATTCGGAACATAACACAAATAAGCGGATACAGAATAGCCCATTTGTTCGATTAATTGTTTATAATGCAGCACCTGATCATGATGCTGCGTATTGGGAACGCCAAATTTATAATCAATGACCAGCACGTTGTCTTTATCGAAAACAACCCGATCTGGCACATACGAATCTCCATCTGGCGTAAAGATAGCCACTTCATTCAGCGATTTCAGCGCAGGCGCAAACCAGTCACGTGTTTCAGGAATCGACCAGAAGTCGGCTAACATGCGTTCCACCTCAGTCTTCTCTCCCTGCGTTATGCGCCCAGAGCGTTCCAAATCGGCAACCACCTGATTTGCCTCATCAACATGTTGAATACGTCGCAGCACATCATGCATCAACAGCCCATAGTTAAGGCGCGATGGTTTGTCCGTGGTTTTTTGTTCCCAGAAATCTTTTGAATGAAACTTTACATCCAACACGCGATCGTGCGTAGAAGGCTGTCCATACGAATACGTCACTCTGTTTGTTTGAATGACTTCCTGTTTCGTTTGCGGGCAACTTCCCAATTCAAGGCGTAATTGTTGTTCATCCCAGGCTGACGCTAACGAAATGTTTGGCGAGAGGTCTTCTGCCGAAGAGTCAACTTCATGTTCCTGTACAATACAATGATAAAGCAAAGACGAAAAGGTAGCAACTTCTTTCTCTGTCTTTTTGGGGCAAGGAGCAAACACCAGGAGCGCTTCTTTGGCGCGTGTCATTGCCACGTAAGCCACATTCAAGCTATCGATGAGGGTTGATGTCTTTTCTTCCAAATAATCACTTACAAAAATCGTATCAAGCAATTTTGAATTATAATTGATTGGCACTAAGGGTAATTCATCAAAAGGTTTGCTATTTGGTTCGCACCACAGCATCGCTTGCTGTTTATCCAATTTCCAATCGGTGAAAGGGAATACCACCACTTTGAACCCGAGTCCTTTCGACTTATGAATGGTCATCACGCGGATAGCGTGTGAAGATTCAGGCGAAGGAACTCTTTTCCGGGAGCCTTTGTCGTCCCACCATGCCAAAAAGGCATCGATACCCATTGACTCCGAAAGCGAGAAATGATGCACCCAATCTTGAAATGCCTGCAAGAAAACAGCCTCTGTGTCAACTTTTGAAAAAGGTAGTAACCCGATAAGTGATTCCGTAAGCTCAAACAACGACCCATTACGTCCCTCTTTCACACAGCGCAAAACGGCTTGTTCAAACACTTCAAAATTAATACGTTGTTCTTCGCTTGGCAAAAAATAGGCAGTGACTTCAGCGCCCGATGCAATGTCATCGGAAATTTGAAAAAACAGCATGGCAATCTTTGCCCGTAACATAGCATCGCCGGGATGAAGTACATATCGCATAAGCAACACAAGCAACTGCACCGACTGCGCATTCCCAATAATCAAGGCCTCATCGGAAATTACATCGTACGAATAGCCAGTCTTTGCGTGTTCACTGTTTTGATACTGGAGCAGATAATTCACAATTTCAGTGGCTTCCACATTGCGTCTCACTAAGATAGCCATATCTCCGGGTTTGTAGCCGGCATCCTGCCATTTTTCGATCCATTCCACTAAACGTTCCAAAACCGCTTCGCGATACGCTTTCCCCTGTTCATCAATAAACTGGATGGTCACACTGCCTTCCATTGCCGTATCAGGACATTGCTGTGCTATTTTATTGTAAGCATGGGTTATTTTGTCATATAAAGGCGCTATTCGCTCATCGTCAGTCCTGTTTTCAGGAATTAAGCCGCTCACCTGTTGCTGCAAGAACCCTGAAGCAATGGAAAAGAAGGTATTGTTGAAATTGACAATAGCGCGACCACTCCGCCAATTTTCATTTAAATACACTTCATGAATATGATCTGTGCCCACATCATTAAAAAGCTGTTTGTCGAGCAATTCCCAATTTGAATTACGCCAACGATAAATGCTTTGTTTAACGTCGCCTACCACAAGATTTTCGTTGCCGGAAGCCAAACTGTTCAATAGTAATGGTCGGAAGTTGAGCCATTGCAAATCGGACGTATCCTGAAACTCATCTAACAATAGATGATGAATGTTCACCCCGATCTTTTCAAACACAAAGGGGGTATCGCTTCCATCCACAATTCTTGCCAAGAGTTCCGTCGTATCCGTTATCAATAACCTGTGCGTTTCGTCCGATTCAAGGCGTATTTGCTCATCAATATCCATTAGAATTCCCAATGCGTAGAGCTGTTTAAGTATCGTTTTAGCTGTCGCGTATGCACGATAGTGTATTTCAAAATGTTGTAAAATAGCTCCGATTGTATCATTAAGTCCTGTAAAGTAAAGAGATTCAATAAGCTCTTTTTGGGGCGTTGTTTTGGTAGTCCATTCACTGATTTGATTGTAGAGTTTAATGAATGAATTGGTTGGCGTTGAAATGTCTTTTCGGGCAAATTTCAAAAGCACGGCAAAAGGACTTCTCGATTGTCCCTTAAAATCATATATCGTCAGTCCCTGTTTTTCTATGAGTTGCAACGCATGTTCAGCCTTTTGTGCCAACTGATGTTCAAAAACCGAAGTGATTTTTGTTAATGTAGTTTGATACGTCTCCAAAAACGTTTTATCAAGCAATTTTGCACGAATCAACGGGAACTTCTTTTTGAAATCTTCTTTGAATAGTTCTTGCGCCAGGGTGCGAAGCTGGTATTTCAAATTCCATTTCTTCCCTTCTTCAATCTGGTTCGTAGTTAATCGCATTAACCAATCAAAAAGCTGTTTGTCCTCTTTCGAGTCAAGACGGGATAGCAAATCGTCAATTGCCTTATCTAAGATTTCCTCTGTTTCAATTTCAATGGAATAGCCGCCATGCAAGCCGATTTCGCGGGCAAAATTGCGAAGCACTTGTTGAAAAAAGCGATCAATCGTGCTGACGGCAAAAAATGAATAATCGTGCAGAATCTCTTTGAGTAGCTGTTCTGCCCGTTGATTGATTTGTTGTGCATTCCAGGTGTATCGTAGCATCAATTCATTCCGAAAGTGGGATGATGCCCCACGCGCCAACCGATCAAGCTCATCTACGATGCGCAACTTCATTTCATCCGTTGCCTTGTTCGTGAACGTAACGGCTAAGATGCGGCGGTGCGCACCCGACTGGCGGTCATCAAAAAGCATTTGAATGTAATGTTGCGTCAGGCGAAAGGTTTTGCCTGAACCAGCCGATGCACGATAAAGCTGAAGCATAGAAGAAATGTTTGGCTACAAAGATAGTACAAAACAAAAAAGGACTTACCGTGTGAAGTAGTCCTTTGCGTTAAAGTTTTGCGGATTGGCTCTTTTCTTTTTTTGTTTTTCGGTATTGTCTTGCAGCATAACCAAATGCAAAAAACAGCATCGGCCATGTGCCATCGCCAACAGGCATTGGTTCGCTGGGATCATTCAACCATCCATCACCGTTGTAGTTGCCATTATTTCCTGTAGTGCCACCTTCATTGGTTCCTGTATTTGATGTTCCTTGTCCGTTGACAGCCGTCACTAGGCTGCTTTGAGGAAAGCCTACTGCAAACATAGCAAATCCGCCGGCAGAAGAGATTCCACCACTTGAAGAAGAACCACCTCCGGAACCGCCGCCTCCAGATCCACTCATACTGCCACCACCACCGATGGCAGCATTGCTTGCAAACTGAAAGGATAACCCTGAAGAGGCCTGAGGAGAAGACGCAGATGTTGTGCTGCCCGACATGGATGAACCAGATGATGATGTAAAATTCCACATGGAAGATGCACTGGAGCCTCCGCTATTATTTACAATGGGGTGGTGTGTTGTGACAATGCCGGAACCTTGATTAAAATCGTTATAATGATACAATTGTCCGGCGTTTCCCCCCTGAATTGTAATGGGAGTTGGCGCGCTCGATCCTCCCATGAAAAGGCTCTTCAAAAACCGTAAGATAGGAGACAAAGATTGATCGCCTTTATATGTCACAGAATAACCATTCATGCTGTTCAGTAGAAACAACAGCAGAATAAAGCAGAATCGATATTTTAGAAGCAATTTCATCAATGTCAAAAAATGCAGTATTATCTTGTGCAAATATATGATTATTAGCAATATGAATAATCAAAACGATTATTACTACTGGAATAACTTTATGCTGTGCTAATATACAACTAAACTCTAAATAATTTACAAAGGTAATTCTTTTATGAGGAAGTTTCAAATACAAAAATGTTTTTAACTTCTTTGCATCAATCATTTAAAGAAAAAATTAGTCTCGGTATTTTATTCAAGAACAGTTTCAAACGAATCAAGCAGCTTGTTGGAAAAGTCGCAAATATACAATAGCTTTGCACAGAAATAGAGAAATGAGACACCAGATACATCTGAATCATAAAAATCAATTCGCCATGCTATCAAGACAAACCAAGCTGAAAGGCCTGTTCTTCATTGTGGGATTATTGTTGATAAGTTGCGGGAATTCCGATCAACAAAAGGCACAAGACTATCTCAACAAAGCACAAGTGTATTATAATCAAAGCCATTACAATCAAGCTAAACTTGCTTTAGATAGCATTAGTATCCTTTTTCCACAGTTAATTCCTATGCGTCAGAAGGCGGATACCATGATGTATAAAATTGAACTGCAAGAAGCCAAAAGAAATTTGCAGTATGCTGACAGCGTTTTGGTGGTGAAGCAACAAATTGTTGATTCATTGGCACATCCGTTTTCCTATTCAAAAGATACAAAATATGATGAGATAGGTCAATACACATATAAAGCTCAACAAACTACAGCCGATGCCACACGCACTTTTCTGAAACCAACTATTGATGAAACCGGAGTGCTAACGATTATGAGCATCTATTGTGGCGCTCCAATCGGACACACCACAGTGAAAGCCTCCACAAACGGTGTTTTTGCCGAAACCCTTCCTGCTGCTAAAGGCGACTGTTTCAGTTATTCAAATCTGGGGAAAACATGGGAAAATGTGAATTTTACTGGAAAAGCCATCAATGGTTTAGTGACTTTTATTGGCAACAATGTAAAATTGCCTATAACCATTTCATTGGAAGGTGGGAAACGAACGGTGAGTTATTTGATGCAACAAAAAGATAAAGAAGCTATTGCACATGCGTACTATTTATCGGAAGCGCTCAAAGAAGTTCAACAATTAAAATTGAGTGTGTTACAAGCAAAACAAACCATTGTCATCACAAGCGGGCATCTCCATTTGGATGCCCGAACGATTTTGCAAACTGTCGAAGGAAAAACGACAATCAATTAATCCGCATCTTAGCAGCCAGCAACGTATTTTTCAACAATTCAACCCGTGTCATTGGGCCGACACCACCCGGCACAGGAGTTATGAAAGAGCATTTCGGAGCCACCTCGTCAAACTTTACGTCGCCGGTAAGTTTCCATCCACTTTTTGTTAGAGTAGAAGGCACGCGGGTAGTCCCCACATCAATCACTACCGCGCCGGGTTTCACCATGTCAGCTTTCACAAATTCAGGTTGACCGATCGCTGCAATGAGAATATCGGCCTGACGACATATTTCGGCAATGTTCTTTGATCGGCTGTGACATACCGTTACGGTAGCATCGCCCGGATAGTTTTTTTGCATCATCAATCCTGCAACCGGTTTCCCGACAATGTTGCTGCGTCCGATGACGACGCAATGTTTTCCGCTTGTTTCAATCTTATAGCGTTTCAATAATTCCAAAATGCCCGCGGGTGTTGCTGAAACTAATGAAGGGAGTCCAATTAAGGTTCGGCCCATGTTAATCGGATGGAATCCATCCACGTCTTTATTCGGGTCTATGGCTTCGATGATTCTTTGTTCGTCAATATGCTTAGGCAAGGGAAGCTGCACAATAAAACCGGTAATCGACGCGTCTCGATTTAACCGATCGATGGTGCCTAACAGTTCTTCTTCCGTCACATCGTCTTCATAACGAATCAAAGACGATTGGAAGCCAACCTCCTGACAATCGGTTATTTTACTTGCCACATACGTTTCGCTACCGCCATCGTGACCCACTAAAATAGCGACTAAATGAGGCGCCGTTTCGCCATTTGCTTTCATGGCAAGCACTTCCTGTGCAATTTCTTGTTTGATTTGCGCTGAAATCAATTTTCCATCAATAAGCTGCATAATGATATGAGGATTTAATTAAACATTCAGAAAACAAAAAAGACCGATTGAATTCAGATTCGAAGCGGTCTTGTAAAGGTAACACAAGCAAACAATCGATTAGTATTGTTCTTTTGCGTTGGGAAAATCGCCTGATTTCACATCATTTGAATAATGTTGCACTGCATCAAACATGATGGTGTGCAAATCGGCATAACGACGTAAAAAACGGGGAGAAAAACCGTTGGTCATACCCAACATATCGTGAATAACGAGTACCTGTCCATCCACCTGACTGCCTGCTCCAATACCGATGATGGGAATCTTAAGTTCTGAAGCTACTTGCGCTGCTAGGGTTGCCGGAATCTTTTCCAAAACAATGGCTGAGCAACCTACCTCTTCGAGCAGGTGTGCATCGGATACCAAACGTCTTGCTTCTTGCTCTTCCCGGGCACGAACGGTGTAGGTGCCAAACTTATTGATGGATTGTGGGGTTAATCCCAAGTGTCCCATAATGGGAATGCCGGCAGAAAGAATTCGTTTCACGGAATCTAAAATCTCTTCGCCTCCTTCCAATTTCAAACAATCGGCGCCGGTTTCTTTCATAATGCGAATGGCCGATGCTAAGGCAAGTGTCGAGTTTCCCTGATAGGAACCAAAAGGCATGTCCACTGCGACCAAAGCTCTTTCCACAGCTTTCATTACCGAGCGCCCGTGATAAATCATTTCGTCGAGTGTCATAGGCAAGGTTGTAATATTACCGGCAATCACGTTCGAAGCCGAATCACCCACTAAAATCACATCGATCCCGGCTTGATCAACGATCTTAGCCATGGTGTAATCGTACGCCGTTAGCATGGAAATTTTCTCCCCACGCTCTTTCATCTCAAAAAGACGATGTGTCGTCACTTTCCGAATTGGTTCAGCAGCATGTACAGACATAAAAAATAGGTATAATAATGAGCTGCAAAGGTACAACAGAAAGTAAGATTGTCGAAAGAAATCTCAGCAATTTTCATTGAAACAAATTCAAAAGAATAAATTCTCATGGAACAAAACCTGACAATTTATAAAGTAAGAAGATGATTTTGAGTTGCTATTTGTCCTGTTTTACCATGTTGTTGAAAAGGTTGTCGGCATCCGGCTAAAATCTTGTTTTGTTGTGATGCCTTTATTTTCGGAAATAAAGATAGGAATCCAATACCTCCCAAACAATATGTACACGTCCATATACTTACATTAAATCCCCATAGGAATCGATCAAAATCCTCTACGTTAACATGAAAACCTATAGGATTTCCGCTATTTGTTTAGGCCTTCTATAGGATTTCTATAGGAATTGTATAGGGTATGTATAGGGTTTATGTAGGACAGCTATAGACCAACCATACTCCAGCCATACTCTACCAATAGACCAGCTGTTGGATGAGTTTTCTGTTCTCACTTTGACAAATCAACCATCTTGTTTCGCGATGTAAGCTATAAACTGATTGTTATAGAATTTGAAGCAGTCGCAGGCATCAAAATCCTTCTTGAAGTCAACCATACGATAAAACATAATCAATTTGGCGTTCGTTGCATTGTGAATACAAAAAAGTTATGTATTTTTGTTGTCTCAATAATCAGGCTAAAAAAGGCATTTCAAAACACTGAACGTTTGTTCCCTTGATCTTCTCATTGACCTAACAGATGGATGGGTAAAGACTATAAACTTCCAATATACATTAAGATCAAATGATAAACTGAAAAAGTCATCTTTAAATATTTATCAAATCATGAACATTCCCGAAAATCTTTATTACACTCCCGAACACGAATGGTTACGCGTTGAAGGAGAAACCGCTTTTGTTGGTATAACCGACTTTGCACAAAGCGAATTGGGCGAAATAGTATTCGTTGATATCACAGCTGTTGGCGAAACATTGAAAGCCGGCGCTACCTTTGGCTCCATCGAAGCAGTAAAAACCGTTTCAGATCTGTTTATGCCTGCAAGTGGAAACGTGATTGAAATGAATGCGAAACTAAATGATCATCCTGAATTGGTCAATGACGATCCCTATGGTGAGGGGTGGATTATTAAAACAACCCTGACTGATTCGTCAGAAATTGCCAAATTGCTTACTGCTGAAAAATATAAAGCGCTGGTCGGATAAAAGAGCTGCATCTATGAAGCGAGTCCCGATTTTCGGGACGAGTTTCATGTGTCCTTCGTGTTGAAAAAATATATGTTCACATGAAAACGATCCTCAATGAGTTATTCTTTTATCCATCGTTTGTTATTGGTGTGTTGTCTTGTTTTGATTCCATTAATCGGACTGACACAAAACGAACAAATCATTGTAGGACAAATCATTGATCGTAAAAATCAACAACCCGTTAACAACGCAACGATCTGTTTTGAAAAAACCCTCATTGTAGCTCACAGCAACAATGAGGGCTATTTTTTTTTAAAAGGAGATGGGAATGGCGCTCGGTTAGCGGTTTCGGCAAATGGCTACAAAACCAGATTAATACGCATCAAACGAAACCGAAGTGCTTCCATTAACCTCGAACTTACCCCACTGCCTGCTTCAGCGCTCCCATTGGAACCGGTAACAGAAGATGCACTTTCAAAAGCGATTGTTGAACAAGTAATTCAGCATAAACCAATTAACAACCCCGAAAAAGGATATCAACCTTCTACCGAATCGGAAAGACTAAAAGCTTATGCCTACAATATACCAAAAGGTTGGATTCACGGTCAAGAAGTTGCTAAAGCGGCTACCTTGTCACTCGATTCACTTTACACACTACCTCTTTTCACGGCAGATAAAGTTTATCGCCAGCCGACATTTCCATCGGTGAGAGAAGACAAAGAATTGTTCTTCAACAAAGAGCTGACGATTTTGCCTGTCAACAAAGAGTACATGCAAAAATTAGTCGGACTATTTCTGCCGCATCAAAACTTTTATGACAACCGAGTGGTGATTTCCGGCAACTATTTTATAAGCCCTATTGCGAACGATGCGTCACTGCATTATAGTTATTTCTTAAAAGATAGCACGTTGGAACAAGGGCGCAAAATATATACCATCGGTTTTCAGCCAAAACGCAAGGGGGAATTTTTACTCAAAGGTAGTTTATCTGTCGATTCAGCTACGTTTGCCCTTACATCCATCACTGTGAGTTTGCCACGCACCATTGCCATTAATTTTGTGCATTCGATCACTATTCAACAAACATTTGCCTTTGAGCGAGGCGCGTGGTATTATCAAAAAATCAATAATTTACTTGTGCTGGATATAACGTCGATTGGTATTTTTGCACAAAAGCCACTCCAGGTTATCATAAGTAAAAACCTGCTTTTTGCACCTCCGGAAACAAACAATGACGACTTGACCATGCTTGACAAGGAGCGACGCAGCTCCTTAACAGAACCAACCAACGATTCTCTTTATCAGCGTTTAGGAAGATTTAATGACACTCATTTTATGAAATGGGCAGCCTGGACAACCGATTTCTTCATGTATCAATATGCTCACGTCGGGAAAATAGATATTGGTCCGTATAATACGCTTTATCACAATAATGTCGTGGATGGTCCCATGTTAGCTTTCGGGATGCGAACAAATCAATCGCTTTGGAAACGGTTTAGCATTGGCGGCAATGGCGGATATGCTTTTCAGGATCACAGTTGGAAATTTGGCGGCAATGCACTCTATCGGTTGCCTACCCGGCATTTTCAACAAGTTGACATAAGATACGATAAAAACGCCTATCAAACAGGGTTTAATGAAGATATTTTTTTGGTGAGTGAAGGCAAAGTTTCGCCCAATGGGGATGATGCTTTTGCCTCTTTATTGCGTTATACCCCTGACACGGTCATCAACGAGATAGCTTCGTGGCGTTTCCGCTATCAGCGCGAATGGACACGTGAATTCAAAACTACCCTCACGCTCTTTGATAACCGCATCTATTCCAACAAATACATTCAGTTTATCCGTGATGGTTCTCAAGTGGAGAGCTTTCTGCAACGGGGAGCGAAAATAGACTTTCGTTTTTCCCGCGATCAATTGATCTGGGACAATTGTTTTGACAGGCGCTATTTATCAAATAAATATCCAGTGTTTCACGTCCAAATTGAGGGCGGCAATTTTCAGTTCAATCAAACAAACGGAGACTATTTGAAATTAATTGGAACGGTTAATCATACGATCTCATTCGAAGGAGGAACTATTTTCTATGTGGCTGAAGCCGGTTATATTTTGGGGAATGTGCCATACCCCTTACTTTCAATTGCCCGGGGAAATGAAACGTATGCGTTTTCCGATTACAACTTTAATTTAATGAATAATCTGGAGTATGCCGGTGATAAATATGTACATTTGCATGTGCATTATTACTCATCAGGCCTGCTACTCAACAAGATTCCGGTCATTAAAAAGCTTGGTTTGTTAGAGTCCTTCTCTTTGAAAGTAGCTGAAGGTGGATTGCGTGATGATCACAACGAACTGATGGCGCTGCCTCAAGGCATGCAGTCAGTAGGCACAATACCGTATGTCGAAGGAGGTGTCGGCATCTATAATATTTTGAGTTTCATCGGCGTTGAATCGGACTGGCGCATAACGCACCGCAACGATCCAAAAGCAAACAAATGGGGAATACGCGTTTTCTTCTACATAAGTCTCTAATTGGTTGGTTGAAAAAGAAAGTCTGATATTTCACTCTTTTTAAAAGCTATAATGGATTTACACCATGCACCGATATCATCATTTCTTTGCTAAAACCGGAGTTGGAGTGCTCTTGCTGGGCTTGCTCTTCGGATGCAACACCAACACGACCACTATTCCGCTTGCTCCGGTACAACTACAAGTCAACTTGCTTCAGGCAACAAATCTCACTGCCATTGGATCGACGGAAAGTTACATCACACCAAGCACTGGGTTAGAATATCTTGGTTATGGTGGTATTTTGGTGGTACACACGTTAAGTGACAATTATTGTGCCTTTGATTTAGCATGTCCATATGAAGCGCAGCAAACTGTCCGTGTGGTAGTTCAACCTGACTTAACCGCCAAGTGTCCTGTTTGCGGATCGGTATATCGCATCATGGATGGAACGGGTTGGCCAATCAGCGGGCCGACCAGACATAAACTGAAGCAATACAATGTTTATCCAAATGGTTATGAGCTGAATATAACAAACTAATGGAAGATTCTCAAAATAGATTTAAGTACCCAAGAGAATAACGTAGAGGTTACGGGAAGATAAGAAGTTAATGAAGCAATGGCAATGGAATTCGAGAGAAAACAGACCTTAAATAGCAACTCAGCACATTATCTCATTATCAAATCAAGATGGAACGAAGGGATTATTTAGAACGTGAAATAGAAAAGATGCATGCCGTAATTCAAAAGATTTTCGGGCTGCGTGTTGACAAGCCTGAAGAAGCCAGAGAATTGATTTCGACAGAAATGAATCTTTATTTTCATGTCTCGCCACCTTCTTTGGACGCTATGAGCGATGACGAATTTGTACAGTACATCCACCCGCTAAAAATCTATGCGCTGAACTTTTTAGGAGACTTACTCTTTGCATCCGTCGACCTTGAGAAACCACTCTCCACAACCGACAAAGAATCTTTGCGCAGGGTATTGATTATCTGGGATACATGGGAGCTGAAAACAAAGACATTGGATTGGGAGAAACTGGCGTTGAAACAGAAAATAAAGGATTTGATTTCTCCTTCTGAATCCGCATAAGGTTGCTATAAATTGTGATGCAACATTCGGAATTTAGCCATCTCTTCGTAAGGCGTCTCGGGTAATCCGAAATTGCAATAGGGATGAATGCTGATGCCTCCGCGCGGTAGAAACAGTCCGGTCACCTCAATGTATTTTGGATCCATCAACCGAATCATATCTTTCATGATAATATTCACGCAATCTTCGTGAAAATTGCCATGATTCCGAAAACTGAATAAATAGAGCTTCAGGCTTTTACTTTCCACCATTTTCTTTGCAGGCAGGTAATCAATCAGAATAGTCGCAAAATCAGGTTGCCCCGTTATGGGACAAAGTGTTGTAAACTCAGGACATTGAAACCGTACCCAGTAATCGTTTTCAGGATGCTTGTTGTCAAAGGTTTCCAGCACCGAAGGATCGTATGTTGTGGGAATTTCCGATTTTTTGCCAAGATGTTGTAAGGATTCCATGATGAAGATGTTGAAAAAGTGAGCGATATATGATGACGTGTGAGGCAATTTAACTTTACCCGACTTCCTTAATTCTCCAGATGCTGTATGAGATTTCGCGATCGATAATATCCGTATTTTCTTTTCGCTTGATATAAATCACCACGCGTTGCGTGACAGGCAGGATGATAATTTCGTACATGATTTTCAAAAAGGCCTGCGTAATGATCATCATGATCAATTGGTGAAACGATAAGATGGCGAAAAAGGCAATCGAAATAAAGATAGCGGAATCAGCGCTTTCGCCCACGATGGTGGAAGCGATGGCGCGTAACGAAAACTTAGCGCCATTCATGGCACGCTTCATTTTGCTCATTACATACGCGTTTAAGAAAGAGCCGACTAAAAAAGCCGACAAACTGGCAACCGCAATGCGGGGTGTTTGTGTCAGAACATGCGAGAATGCCGCTTGACCCGACCAAAAAGGAGCGGGAGGCAAAGCAACCGCAAACTGATAAAACAACACTGCGAAAAAGTTCATCCCGAAAGCCAGCCAAATCATTAGTCGCGCTTTACGAAATCCCCATACTTCGGCAATGCAGTCGTTGATGATATAAGTCAGCGGAAATAAGAAGATGCCGGCAGGCACGGCAATAGCGCCTAACATGACAATTTTGAAAGCTACTAAATTGGAAATCAACAAACACGTGGTGAAGACCACCGTCATGAATAGAAAAAGAGGAGAAAGCGGATTTTTCATTGTCTTGTTTTTTACGTGGTTACCAAGAACACGGATCGTAATCGATCGATGAATAGTCAATTAAAAACGGGTGGGCAGTGATGGATTCGAACCACCGTAGGCGTCGCCAGCAGATTTACAGTCTGCCCCATTTGGCCACTCTGGTAACTGCCCGTTTTCTATAAAGGAGTGCAAAGATACCGAAAAAATCAGAGATTCCGCTTGAGATGCACCATTTTAATGGCTGTTATGGCAGCTTCGTCGCCTTTGTTGCCATGAATGCCTCCTGCACGATCCAACGCTTGCTGCATGGTGTCCGTGGTCAATAACCCAAATATCACCGGAATATCTTGCGAAACATTGAGTTGTGTCACTCCTTGTGTGACGCCCTGACAAACGTATTCAAAATGAGGCGTGCCGCCGCGAACAACGGCTCCAAGCACAATAACAGCATCGACAGAACACTTTTCGACCAATAGTTTTGCTCCATATACCAATTCAAAGCTTCCAGGTACATGGTGAATGACAATTTGATCGGGTGTGACGCCTGCTTTCTGAAGTGTTGCGTAAGCTCCATCCAACAAATTCTCGGTAACCTGAGGATTCCATTCCGATACGACTATGCCGAAGCGCATGTTATCGGTCGGTGGGATAGATGATGAATCGTATGTTGAGAGGTTATGATAAGCAGTTGCCATATAAAATCTGATTTGACGAATGGTAAAATCAAGCGCAAAATAATAACTGCCCCAAAAAGATTGAAGCAGTCATTTAAACGATGTGATTCAAAATCTCTTTATTTAGCTAAAGCTGTAGCACGACCGATATAACGATCAATGTCGGAAGCTTCCTGGCTTTGAGCATATTGATCTTTTATTTTAGTGTAAACAGCCAGTGCGTCTTTATATTTTCCAAGGCTCTCGTAAGCAACGCCGGCCTTTTTCAGATAGATTGGACTCACCAAATCATTCTTCGAATCAGCCGCTTTCAGGAAGTATTTAATGCCTTCTTCAGTTTGACCCAGATTGACGTAGCAATCACCGATTAATCCGATTGCAGCATACGATTCGTTTATGTCGTCGGCATCAAATTTCTTCAAATAGTGGATGGCGTTTTTGTAATCACCTAAATGATAGTAGCAAATACCCGCATATACATTGGATAATCTTGCTGCTTTTGTCCAGCTGTATTCGTCAATAATACCTTTGAATCCGATACATTGATCCGTGCCATCGCCGTTTAAGGCTACCTGAAATGAATCGACGGCAAAATAGTTTTGGCAAACAGCCAACTTTGCATTAGCTTGACTCTCTCTCGGTACTAAGTACCAGTTGCGCAAGGCTAAAACAGCCAGCACAATCAGCACGACAACACCAACGGCATAAATAATTTGTTTTTGATATTTCTCGATAAAAATCTCCGACCTGGTCAATACATTTTCAACGTTTTGCAAATTATCGGGTGTGCTATTAGACTTCTTGGATGCCATACGGTTTGAATTTTAAAAAATAGAAACGATAGTTAGGAGCGCAAAATTACACATTTCTCGGCAATTAGAAAAACATTCCCTGCAATTTTTGCAACAAATCACTTTCTATTACACAAAGAGTTGTTGTTTAGGTTTTTGAATTGTCTTTGAGAGGATGTTCTTTTGATCCTGTTTCGATACGTCATTGGCTGTTCTAGCAAAAACGCCGTTGACGTGCTTAATCTAAGCTCAAATAATCATAATGCACAAAAGGGCGTTGTCCTTTTTTTCCCATCAATTCACGGGCGACATCTGCATCGTATTGCACTTTGCCAACCCCGATGGGAATCCCGTTTTCATCGGTTAGGCGCACAATGTCGCCTTCTTCAAAGTCGCCTTCAATGTGCGTAATGCCAACAGGAAGGAGGCTGTTGGCTTTTGTTTTGTCGAGCAACGCTTCGACGGCGCCATTATTCAGCATGACAGTTCCTTTGGCGAAATCCTCGCTGTGTGCAATCCATTTTTTGATGCTCGATATTCCTTTATCGGAGGGACTGAAGCGGGTGCAAAGCGTTTTTCCCGGGTGAGCCAGAAGATTAACCAATACATTCTCGCGTTTGCCGTTGGCGATCATGACCGTAATTCCTTCGGATGCTACTTTTTGAGCAATAGAACATTTTGTCCCCATGCCGCCACGTCCAAACGTTGACTTTTGATCTGAAATATAAGAAGCTAAATCCACATCATCCGGTTTGACTTCCCGAATCAACTGGGCATGGCCTTCGGATGGATTTCCGTCATAAAGCCCGTCCACGTTGCTGAGAATGATCAATGCTTCCACGTCCATCATAGTTGCCATCAGTCCCGACAATTCGTCATTATCGGTAAACATCAGTTCGGTGACGGAGGTTGTATCGTTCTCATTGACGATGGGAATCACTTTGTTTTCGAGCATCACCCGAATGCAGTTTTGTTGGTTCAGGTACAACGAACGGGAGCTGAAGTTTTCTTTTGTCGTCAGAATCTGACCACATGCAATGCCTTGTTCGCGGAAAAGCTCATAATACCGGTTGATTAGCTTGGCTTGTCCCACAGCCGAAAAGAGCTGGCGTGCCGACACTTCATCCAGCTTTTTCATCGGTTGAATCTCTCCGCGACCTGATGCCACGGCGCCAGAAGAGATGAGAATCACTTCGACGCCAGCACGATGCAAAATAGCTACCTGATCAACCAACGAAGAGACGCGCGTCACATCGAGACGACCGTCAGCGCGTGTCAGGACGTTACTACCAATTTTAACCGCAATTCGTTTATATCCCATTTGGCAACCATTTTAGTTTATTTTCCTGCTTAGCTTAGCGAATGCAAAGTAAGTAAATTTTGCGATAGGTTGGTGAATGACTGTGTATGAACAAATGGCTAATCGGCGATTTCATTTTTCTATCAACCCTTATTTTCTAGCAAACTGGAATCCAGTGTGGTTTGCACTCACAATCAGTTTCAAACGGTTGATATTTCCAGTCCAAATTGCGGCTATCGCCGAAAACTTGAACTATTCAATCTGCCATGCTTGCGCCATCAGGGGTTTGAATCTCTCTGCACGACAAAGGCAAATCCTGCTCCGGATATGCTTTTTTTGTGCAATGCAACTGCTACAGGTACTAATTTCGTTTCAAAACAACCTAACCTTTTCTGGAACCTTCATGGAATAAAAAGGAAGAGGCTCTGAGATATTAAAATTTCAAGCCAGCTCTGACTGATAATGATCCAGCCGTCCCATGAACATCTTTCGTAGTTTGATAATCATGATATTGTGCATTTTGCATATTGTATCCAGCCATAAAGAATAATACCGTTTTCTTAGTCAGATAAATATCCATCCCGAAAGAAGGCTCGGCCATAAATCCATACATATTTCTTAAATCACCTTGCCCGATATCAAAAGCATAGCCGATATTCCCTGCCACAAATGGAGAAACAAGTCCTTTCGACAAAGTTATTTTTACTTGTAAGAATAATGGCAACAAAATATTACCTCCATAATTATCAAAATCATGTGACGTTACATCATAGTACATTGATGATTCATTAGGAAAATAAACAGGAGAATAGTTATATAGTCTCATTTTGTTACATAAAGCGTTGGCATACCTGGCTCCAATCCCAACTCCTGCAAAAATGTATTGATTAAGTCTGACGCCATTTATCATATCAATTTCATAGGAGCTCTTGGTGAATTCATCTAACCCGATAAATACTCCGGCCTCAAAAGACTTTTCATAACTAACCTGAGCTTTTATATAAGAACAACTTATCATTATCGAAAAATAGTTGCTATAAAGCGCCAGGATTCTTTTAATCGCGTCCCTCTGGTTTTGCATCGGGCGATGCGATTATATCGAACGATTCGACAGCCTAATGTCGGATGCCCCGACAGCCTAATATCGAACGATTCAACAGCCTAATGTCGGATGACCCGATAGCCTAATATCGGATTGCCCTATATTTATGCCGTTACATTCAGTACATAATCGAAGGTATAAGAACGAGGCTCTTTCAACAAGTGTGACGTTGATGAATACTGAGTTGTAATGGTCAGTTTGTAATCGCCGGAGGCCAAACCTGCCGGTACCACGAAGGTGATTTTGGAGGGATCGTTTTATTTTGTTCTAACAGCATCTCATAAATTTCATCTAAAGGAATTCAAGCGGATTTTAGAATGCTTACGATTAGGGCTGTTTCTATTCCCGAGAGCGCATAATGGATATTAAAGGGACGAGAAGAAACATCTTGAACGAAATCTCTGTTTTTCCATTTAGAAACTGTTTGAGTCGAGAGATGAAATTGAAATGCTAATTCGTTGTTAGAAACGATGGGGCTTTTTTGAATTTGCTCTCTAATGTGGTCAACGTATTTCAAGCATTGACAAACAATTGTCTTCATAAATTAATCATTAATCATTGACCATTAACCATTAGCCGATTCCTATTGCCTTGTTGTTTGAAGGGTTTGACAACGAAGAAATCAAGCGTATGCATATAAAAAAACGCCTCTACGTATGTAGAGGCGTTTTTTTGATTATAAGTTCACTAACAGAAGATTACCATCTGTTGCTACGACGGTCGTTGCCATAACCTCCGCTGCTACGGCCACTGCCACTGTTACTGTTAAATTCTCTGTGAGGACGTTCTTCGCGAGGTTTTGCCAAGTTAACGTTAATGGTCATGCCATTGATTTCAGATTGATTGAGTGCTTCAATTGCCTTGTTAGCTTCGTTTTCGTCAGGCATTTCAACAAAACCAAAACCTCTTGATTTTCCTGTGAATTTGTCTGTGATTACTTTAGCTGAGTCCACTTGCCCATAAGCTTCAAAAACTTCTCTTAAGCCGTTGTCGTCAACACCATAACTAAGGTGCGAAATGTAAATGTTCATTTGATGAATGATTAAAAAATATGAATACTGAATTATGCCATTGAAAACAACCTTACGAAAAGAAATCGCAGTCAACCATAATCTGTTGCAAAGATAGTCTATTTTTGGCAAATGGATTCACTTGGACAAAAAAATCTCTCCGTTTGTGCCATTTATGATATAAAAAAAATTAATTATTTGATTGGGTTGCCTGTTTTTAATTGAAACGGCATGTGATGTGCCGCTATTATTTCAAAAAATGAAATGGCAGCTAATGTTTGATTTGGTGTTGTTGTCCGGTTGGCATCCATTGCAGCACGTTTTTGCGTTTCCTTTTTTGGAGAATATTGTTTTTTCTTGTTGCTTAATCGCTATCTTTGTCCATGTACAAAACAGAAAGGAAGTTCGTTTTTTTATGCGAGCCAAAGAATGAG
>DAIDKM010000004.1 GCA_027450045.1 Paludibacter sp.
CGGAACGAAACCCGTCAGCAGGTGTGTTCAAACAATAGTCCACTAACTTATCGACCGTTGAAACAGCTACGTGCATGCGTGTGTCCGATGAAGCATAATAGATAAACACCGTGCCGTCGTCGTCGGCAATCCAGCCATTAGAAAAGAGTACGTTGGAAACATCGCCGATGCGTTCTTCGCCTTCAGGAGCCATAAAATAACCACCCGGGGAAGCTATTAATTTGGAAGGATCTTCCAAATCAGTCATGTACATATATAAAACATAGCGAAGGCCGGCAGCACATGGACGGACGCCATGAGCAAGATGTACCCACCCTTTCTTTGTTTTAATAGGATGAGGTCCTTCGCCGTTTTTCAACTCTTTCACCGTGTGATAATAACGGGAATCAAGAATTTCTTCGTGGGTAATGACGGCATGTTCAATGTCGTCAATCAACGCCCAACCGATGCCGCCACCGGAACCGGCATCGATAAAACTATCCTGTGGGCGTGTGTAAAGTGCGTATTTCCCGTTGATAAATTCGGGATGCAGCACCACGTTTCGTTGTTGACTTTTTGATTTCAGATCGGGCAACCGCTCCCATGTGATCAAATCTTTGGTTCGTGAAATAGCCGCTGCCGCCACAGCGGAAGAGAGATCTCCTTTGTGAGCGTTAGGGTCTTTGCGCTCCGAACAAAAAACGCCATATATCCAACCGTCCTCGTGTGCCGTGAGGCGCATGTCATAGATATTAACATCCGGTTCATCGGTTTCAGGCATAGAAACCGGATTATCCCAAAAACGAAAATTATCCACTCCATTAGGACTTTCGGCAACAGCAAAAAATGATTTACGGTCGGCTCCTTCCACTCTTGCTACAAGGTAATATTTCCCGTTTAATTTAATAGCTCCCGCATTGAATACTCCGTTGATCATCGTGCGTTCCATTAGGAAAGGATTAGTATCGGGGTTTAAGTCATATCGCCAAAAGAGCGGGGTGTGAGCAGCCGTTAAAACCGGGAATTGATACCGGTGGTAAATGCCGTTTCCGCATTGAGGTTGGTTTTGACGCGAAAGTAGCGACTCATGTTGTTGAAATAATTCTTGAATTCTTTTATTAAAATCGTTCATAATGAGAAATATAATGAGATGATATGGTTTTTGGTATATGTAATTCTTTTAGCGATACATGTTTGGCAATTGACTCTCGAATATCATTTTCGGATTCTTTTTGAATGCTTGAAAATCTTGTGCGCTTCCTTGTCCCGGGTATGGTGCAAAAAATTGAGTTGGTCCATCGCACGCATTCCTCCACACCAATACATAGGCAATGGGAATATTTTCAATGGCTTTCCATAAATTATTTGTCCACCAATCATTTATGTAAACGTTGTATATTCCTGTTTCGCTAAGAACCGCCACTTTATGTCTTTGTTTAGCTGCCTGGACCATGAATGACAGGTCGCGACGAGTATCGGCAATGTATCTTTCTGAAGCATTCTCGCCTTTATCCTGATAAATGTCAATGCCCAAAATATCAACATACTTATCGCCAGGGTAGCGTTCAAAATAGGCTTGCGAGGTAGGAACATCCGTCGGTGAATAGATATACAAAAGATTATGCACCCCTTTCTTTTCCAAATAATTGACTGTATAACGCCAAAGATCAACATATTGTTTTGCCGTGCATTGTTGATTCCCCCACCAGAACCAGCCACCGGTCAATTCATGAAATGGGCGAAACATAATAGGAATGAGTCTTCCGTGGTCATCACGTAAACTAAGGAAGAAATGAGTCAGGCGATTTAACCATTCGTTGAACATGGTGTGTTTAGCGCCTCCCGGCAGGACACTTTCAACTGCTGTCGTCGTTTTTGCATCCCAGGCAGTTCCTCCAAGCGGGTTATTAAGGTGCCAACTCATCGTGTTCACAGCACCGCGACGATACACTTCTTTGATACGGGAGCGAAGCGTGTCAAAATTCACCGAATCGAGCGAGTTGGAATGCCCAAGTTCCAAGTGGCCTAACTCCCAGCCGAAAACAGCCGGATAATCGCCGCATACGCTTTTTATATCAGAGCGGTTCCAATCATATTTCCATCCAACGCCATAAAGAGCATCGTCTTGATGGCCAAACATGATCCCTGTATGGGTCATTCTTTTCAAATTAGTATAAAGCGCTTTAGTCGCCTTCGTTGCATGGGGATCAATCGGAGCTGCATGGGTGAGTAATCCGCCCATTATGAAGCTACCGATAAACAAAGAAAAGATTTTGAGTTTCATTTAGTTTATCAATTAATGAATTCGATCTGTTATTCCCGATGAAAAGGTTATTTGTGGTTGTGGTAACTTCTTAGTTTATTGCGCACGTAATTTCCTGATTCTGTTAATTGAGACTTTGTCCAGCCTCCTTTTGCAGGCGCCCCGGGTTTCAGTATTGAGCACAATTCGCCCGGTTTGGCAGAAACCGACCAATTTATCCAACTGATCTTGTTATCATCGCAAAACTTCCACCAAGCATTCCACTGCTTATAATCGAAATGCCCGCTGCCGGATGCTTCCGACCCATTGCACTCGGTAATAAAGATGGGAATCTCTTTGTTTAATGCGTAAGCGCAATCGTCTCGCAGCCATTGCCCGTGTGTTGCGGCATAAAAGTGCACCGTGTACATGATATTGGAATAGCCTGCTAAAGGGGAATCGGCAACTTCACGGATTTTTTGATCCCAAAAAGGACAGCCAACAATAATGATATTTTTTTTGTCATATTGTCGAATGGCAGGAATCACTGCGTTGGCGTAGCCTTTAACTTCCGGCCATGTTTGGGTGTTGTTCGGTTCATTGATGATTTCGTAGATTATGTTGGGATAATTCCCATACATTTGCGCCATTTTATTAAAAAATGCGACGGCTTCTTTTTGATGAAACGCTTCACAATGCCAATCGATCAACACATAAATCCCATCTTTAATGGCTGCATCGACTACGGTTCTCATTAGATTGACTTGCGTGGATGAATCGTTCAAATAGCCGGGATGCGTATCAATTCCCATCGAAGCCCTTACCACGTCAACTTTCCAGTCAGATGCTAACCATGACACAACGTTCGCATTCCAATACTGCGGCCACCACGTGCTCCATCCAAAACCCTGACCGTGCAGAACGATGTCATTCCCGTTTTTATCCTTCATATACCTGCCGGAAACTGAAAGTTGCCCGTATTTCTCAACCGGCGTTTTGGTTGAAACTAGTATTGATTCTTTAGCCTTATTTGTTTTTGCATCTGCTTTTGTGAACGAACTCACTAAGAATCCAAGCATCAGAACAATCATCATTGAGGCCAGTATCCGGGAAAATCGGAAATGCTTTCTTTTCATGATCGATTATAATTGGATGGTTTTCTCATTCCCATCGTATTGAACCGTTTTATCGGGATTTTTGGATATAGCAATGCCTGTTCCTTTCGTTGGGGTTACGATGATTATGTGGAAGGTTCTTTCTTTCAACATCCCGGGGAAACTGCCTTGACGTTTGCCAATGATCAATTCACGTTTGGCATTGTCCCATTTGAAGAAAATGGTGGCATAAACGCCTTTTTCATAATCGTAGGTGTTGTTTTCATCTTCATAAAGGGTGAAACTCCCGTTGGAGCCAGGGTAAATTCGTAGCTCAAGCGGATTGGCAGGTTTTTCGGTTGCATACTGAAGGAATGGCCCCATGGGAACGATAGAACCGGCTTTTATAAACAGAGGCAATGTTTCAATCGGCGCTTTGGCATGAATCGTTTGTCCGCCCTTGTAGGGTTTCCCTGTCCAGAAATCATACCATGTGGCCGATTTTGGCAGATATACTTTTCGGGTGTCCTGAATTGGGTTGCCGTTTCCCTGATTCATCATGCTGTGCGTGACAGGACTTACCAGAAATGCAGAACCAAACATGTATTCATCAGGAATGGAATAGACATTGGCATCGTTTCTGAAATCGAATGCCAACGAACGCATGATGGTGTAGCCCTGATGAGTTACTTGCCACGAAAGCGAATAGATGTAAGGCATCAATCGGTAACGAAGGTTGTCGTAATTGAGCAGGATGGCTTTTGTTTTTGCATCCCAATTGTTAGAGAATAAAGCTCTTTCTCCTTTCCCGTGAATCCGGAAGATGGGACAAAACGTTCCGAATTGGAACCAGCGGGTAAATAATTCACGGTTAGCAGGCGTTGACCAATCGGGCGCTGCCCAATTTAAGTGATAGCCCCCAATATCGGATGTCCAGTAAGGGATTCCCGAAGCGCAGGCGTTGATCCCTTGCGGAACCTGACTCTTGAATGCTCTCCATGTACAGGTTATATCTGATGACCATAAAGTGGTTGCATTCCGTTGCTGGCCTGCAAAGGCCTGACGAACTAAGAAGAAAGCCCGTTTGCCCGGAATGTCTTTTCTCCAGTTATGGTACAAACCGGTGGTATGCATTAATGAATAGGTGTTGAAATAATCAATCCCTTTCCCGATTGCAAAGTTGCATTGTTTTCTTGCATCAAGCAGATTGCCGTTGTCCGGTTCGCACTGATCCACCCACCACGCATCCCAACCGTCACGGGCAATTAAGCTGTCTCTGGCTTGTTGCCAGTACATCAGACGCGATTTGTGGCTGTAAGGATCGTAATAGCTGTCGTATGTGTGTGTCATGATATTGTCCCAGGTAATCGTGGTCAGATTGCCCGCTTTCAACATGGCATTGTAATCTGCCGTGCCTTTGGCAAAAACAGGCCATATCGAAATCATGGCGTGAACATGGGCATTGTGTAATTCGTCGATCATCTCTTTTGGGTTGGGATATCTTGCCGGCCACATCACATGGGATCCAATCACATCCGGTTCCCAGTAAAACCAATCCTGCACGATGCAATCAACGGGAATTTTATTGTTGCGATAGTTGTCTTTTACCGATAAAATCTCTGCCTGACTTTTATACCGGTCTTGTGACTGGAAAAGGCCAAACGACCATTTTGGAAACATCGGCGCCTCGCCTGTCGCGTCACGGTAAGAGGCAATGATACGATCGAAACCTGGGCCGTAGATAAAGTAATAATCGACCATTTTGCCGCTTTCCGATACATATTGGTATTTGGTGTTGTTGGCTTTGGCGCCATAAAAGTTAGAGGCGGCATAGTTGTCCCACATCAAGCCGTACCCTTTATTTGACAAAAGAACAGGAATGGCTCCGGTCATGTATCGGATTGCCATATCCTGGTTACGCCCTTTGTAATTGATGGAAAGCGTGTCTTCAGGATGGCATCCTAATCCGAATAAAGCCTCGTCAGAGGGAGAATTAAACTCTGTGCTGCATGAGTAGGTGGAAATGCCGGCTACGGTATCTTTCCTCATGGTGGTTCCGTTGGCGCCATCTTCGGAAAGAATCGTTTTCCCGTTCAAATCGGCAAACGTAATGCCATTGTTGCTTTTGTTGACTTTAATCTTGAGGTTTGCGGTAGTGATGGTAACCTCATCTTTGTTCCCTGTAACAGTAAACGGTGGGGTGGTTTCCCATGGATTGGTTACCACCAACGATGGCCTTGGAAAAAACTCCGGCAACGCGGTGTATTTTACCTCTACAATGTTGTCCTTGCAAATTTTCACGTTCAATAGTCCTTTGTCCAGCTTAAAAAGCACGCCATCGTGTTCTTTGGTATAAGAGGTCACGGATGCTTTTGCCATGTTCGGTATTGCAATGGCAAAAACGAAGGCAACAATGGTAAAAAATTTTGTCGTTAATAGTTTCATAAGCTTGATATTATGTTAGACAGAAAATAGTTGGTGTCAATCTGAAACATGAGTTCTTCAATCCCTTTATTTCGTATCAATCATTAAAAAGACGGCTCCCCATGCAGGAACGGAAACTTTGATGCCTCCTGATGTTAATGCCGAAAAGGCATTCAAGGTTGCATAATTCGCAGGCCCACCCGCCACAACTGAAGGGCCTGCCCCATTGACAAATACTTTTCTCGAGAAATCGCCGTTATCAGTGCCGCCTGCTAATGAATACCAATAGAAACGACTACCCATCCTGAAATTTTTGAAATTCACCTGAACAACTTGTGCCGTGCCGGAGGTATTCATCAATGCCACACTTGCCTGTCCCGAAGTATAAGTTGATGCATAAGCCTTTACATAACTACTTCCGGTTGCCGTAGCATTCACCAAACGATCGCCAATACACTTTTGGAAATAATACATATAATAGAAAGAAGGCCTCGGAGTCCATTGTGCAATTCCCGTCTCATCTCCGGCGCTGAAAAGGCCCATGTCATTACCATTTGACCACCCATTTACTAAATCCCAACGGGCAGACAATCCAAATTTATTCTTTATAGCTTCGGCTTGTACAATCACTGCAAATGTTCCACTGACATTTGAAACTTGCTGCATTGAATCCACTGCGTTCATGTTCCACTCCGACATGATAATAGGTTTAATAGTCCCTCCATTATTTTGAATTTCACTTTGCATGAAAGTCATCATCTGGGCAGGTACCGTAGCAGCAGAACTCAACACGGTAGCAGCATTTGATTTTTGCCCATACGGGGTAATGTAATTATGTCCGATGTAAAAGTCAGGTGAATTGTTGACTGCCGGTATCATCGTCGAATTCCATGTTTGGGTGGTAGCCGTTTGCCACGATTGGGTAGGCGATTCTTGTTCCACAGCGCCGATATAAATTGTTTTCCCGATTTGTGCAGCCGCAGCTCTCATAGAATCGGCAAATACTTTAAAATGCTGTCCATACAACCCTCCGGTCAAATACTCGGGTTGACCATCTTGGTTAGCGCCGGTATCAATTCGGTATCCCCATTCCCAGTTGCCATAGTTTTCGTTTCCTATTTCCCAATACTTTGTGCGCCCATTATCGTAGCGCATCCAATCGGCCGCTAAATGTGCAGCTACCTGAACGGGATGAAGCCCCGTGCCATAACGTGCATATCCATAATTTACCGTAATAAGGCCAACGCTGTTTGTTGCTTTTAGCACTGCATAATAGTCATCTACCGTACCTTGCCAGTTATTGGACGTTTCTCCGTATGTATATAAATTGCTCGTTGTGTAGGTTCCATCAGCATTTCGCAAACGTGTCGGGGCATCTGCCGGTGGCATATTTTGTTTGCAATTCCAAAAAAAAGCATCACTCCCGCTTCCGGCAGGAAAACGAATCACGTGAGGATTTAAAGCTGTCAATGGTGTCATAAATGCAGGTACACTATACATAGGCCCCATCCAGTTATTGGCATTTTGACCAAAGATAGTTAACGGTATTTTCGTGATTACCTGTGAAGCATCGACCGACACGGTTGTTGTTGGAGCTGAAGCAGGAAGCGTCCCCTGTGTATAGGAAGGAGCTGCGTAGGCTTTTGGCTGCCAATTATCTAAAAAGAAACCAATGGTAGGAGCTACCGGAGGATCAACGGGAGCTACAATGGTTGTGTCGGTTGTCGTTGGGGGGGTAGTCGAGACAATGCTGGCCTTTGAACAAGAAAGCAAACCCACCATTGCCAAAGGGATTAAAGCAATAAAAGTATTCATAATGGTTGATCGTATTCTTTTCATAATGGATGTGTCGGTTGTGTTTTTGTATAGATTGGACGCCCAAGTGTTAGCCTCAAATCCCCTTGTTCTTGTAAAAGCTAAAAGGCAGATTTTTAATTAATAGAATAGGCGTACGGCGGTTAATGCTCTTGTCATACACTAATGAGAGACAAGTCTAATCATACCCATTAACTACATTGTACACATTGCATTAAAAATCAAAACTACCCAGACTAACTATATTTATTATCAAGCTTTATATCTTTTCAAACTCCTTGAGAAAGTTACTTCAAGTGAATACCTTAAAGTATCAAATCTTTTTTAGTTGTGTTACTTTCCCAATAAGCTACTTTGTGGCTTGGCGTTGCATTTCTCAAATTTACGTTGCAAATGTATTGATTCCCAAATGAATTTCGTAATACGATTTTAGCAAAAAATGGTACTATCTATCCACATTGCATAAAAAGTCGTCAAGAAATCGCTTTTATGATATGTCATCATGGATTTTACTTTGTAATTGTAATTCGCCAAATATCTTTTGGGGTAACATGCTCAGTAGTATCTCCCATTCTGCTTATTCTACATGATTGATGATAATCTTCTGTTGGTATGTTTGTTGGTTCGCAATTATTCTCACAATGTATATCCCATTTGAGATTTGTCCTGTTTGAATTATCTGTATAGGTTGTGAGGTTACAAAGACTACTCGACCATTCAAATCGATTAATTCCAAACGGGTAAAGCTGCTGCTTTTTATATGAATGACGGCTCCGGCAGGATTTGGGAATAATTGATAACCTCCGTTTTTATCGGTTGGAATAGTAGTTGTTGGCGTAGCCATTTCCAACGTGATGACCCTGTTGTTGTTAAACACATCGCTTATATGTTGATTTGTATTCTCGGTGGTGACTAAATTGCTCCACGACATAAAATAAGACCAAGGGGTATCGGATGCAAAGCAATCGTCAGGATTCGGGATAGGCCCATTTTCAGACATGGCAATGATTTTGTCGCCTCCAGTCAACATGTACAACCTGTCGAAAGCGCTCGATTGAGAATCGTAGACATAGTTTCCGGGATATGAATCGTAGCCCACTATATCGATGGAATCGTTTCCCGGGTACCATGCTGCATCAGACGAAGACCAAACCCAAATCAGGTTATTCAACTCATGATAATTCGTCAACCTGTTGTAAAGAATATTGAATAGTTCTTTACAAACCGTTGCTCCTTTGGCTCCCCACCAAAACCAAGCACCGCTTCCATCAACAGCGCCGCTTCCGCTCGCTTCGTGCAAAGGTCTGAAAAGTACCGGTACACCGGCATCTTGCAACTTTTTTAATTGCGAAGCAATCGAATCGATATCCCGTAGTACTAAAAAATTCTCGGTTGTGCCCGGAATAACTGCTTTTGAAGCGTCAAATGTAGTATATTGGGTATAAAATGTATTGGTGCCAACTTGCCCACCGCTTGGGGAATGCCAGTGCCATTGAAAACTGACAATACCCACTTTGCCGGTTTGATTGTACCAATTGATCGCTTTCTGTGTCTGTCCGCTGTCATCCCAACCAAAGGTGAATCCGCCATTTTTCCACAAATAAGGGTAACCATCCGTATAATGTTGAAAATCAAAATCTCTGAGTATAGGGGTTTTGCCGCTGATGGTTTTAATTTGATCGTAATAGTCGTCTGTTTGACCTGAAATAATTTGGTGATTAAATTTGGAAACAAGGTAAGCATAAAGCGCTTTTGTGGCTGGGGTTGCATTGGGATTTACCAAAGAAGGAGCAATCGTAAAGATATGTTTTGAAACCGTGTAGAGTGAAAACTTATCGAGGTTGAACCACCCCCAATTACTTTGAATCATAAAGGTATTTGCGCCTGCATTCAGCAAAAACTTACCTGCATTTACATCCGTAAAAATATTACTGCTAGTGAAAACAATCGAAGAAGGGCCTTGCCCATTCACAAACAAATTTTGCGTTTTATCGCCATAGGGTGCAGAATAGCGAATGTCGAGTTGATATAATCCTGCGGATGGCACATTCATGGTGACAGTTACTTCATCGGACGAAGTCGTGAAATTAGTCACATAACCAGTACCTGAATATCCTGAAACCGAACTTGCAAACGTCACACCGCCTGAGAGAGTACCGTTTTCTGCTTCCGTTGACGTTACAAGCGTTTGGGTATAAGAAGTCTGAAATGATATCGGAACAAAAAGCAGAAGCAAAAACAGATATTTTGGAATATGTGGCGATGCAACCCTTCTAATTTTATTCTTCATCTGATTAATTTTTTTTCTTACACTAAAGGCAAATGAAATTCCATGACAAAACATAATCATGTTCTTGTGCACCTAAGTAATAGAAAATAAATAGTTTCGTAAAGCTTCATGGTTGAAATCGGCAAAGTCCTTCTACTTTGGAGAGGGATTTAGGAAGAGATCAAAATTCAAAACACGACATTATGGGGTTCATTTTGCATAAATAGTTAGTCACGTTTATTTTGAACGAGCCTTTCTTTACATAAAAACAGCCTGCAATCAATTTGCCTAAGCAAACAGTTGCAGGCTGGATAATTCAATATTGTATCCGTTTATTTTAGTCCGACACGATCCATATAAACCACACCTCCCCATCCGGTTTCCTGGAACATTACATCAGTAATTGTAGCTGGAACCGGACTTCCAAAGTCAGTAAGCGGAAGTGCAAAATCAGTCCATTGGCCTTCTGCGACAGTAATTTGATAATTTGACCCACCGTTCACAGCAATATTAATTGTCTTGCCTCCGGTACCTGTTCCACCATAAAGTGAAAATTCTAACATGGTGTAATTGGCTGATGCCACGCTTAGATTTGCAAATTTCACAGCTCCCCAACTACCGGCATACGTGATTTTTATAGCATCTAACCCATCGCGTACATTATCGGTATTTGAAAAATCAACCGCTGTGGTTCCCCAACCCCAATTTTGACAATTGTTTTCAAGTTGATCATCATAAAATACATATCCCAATGGAGGTAATGCAGGCAAATCGCCAACAAGGGTCAAAATGTTTGTTGATACTATAGGAACTAACGAATAAGGCAATAAGGTAATTGCACCATGATTTGTGGCTTGTGGAACGTTGACTACAATTTGAGTAGGCGATTGACTGACAAACGATTTAATGGTATCCGTTACCCCTTTGAACAAAACGCCCATAACAAGATCAAGGTTAGTGCCTGTAATGGTGAGATTACTTCCCCGAGCGACAGGATTTGGGGCAAAGCCCGAAATAGCCGGCAATGTTACAACCAGATCGCTATCGGATGGGATCGATAATGGCTTAGTTCCTGCTGTATTAAATGTCAGTGGCCCTGTTTGCGCTGTCAAAGGCACTTTGACCACAATTTTCGACATGGAGCGACTCACAAAATTAGTATCTCTTACTACCACATTATTTGTAAACCAAACCTCTGTGATCCAAGTCATATTGGTACCGGTGATAGTAATATTATCACCCGGTCGTGCTTGTGCCGGTACGGAAGTTATGGTGACTGGTACCAGAAAGTCAATCATAGTTTTGGTAACAATGCTGCCATCGGTTGTTGTCCGAAGTGTTACATACCCTCTCGTTGCATTTTGAGGTACAATCACTTTAATGAGGGTCGAAGTTTGTGAAACAAACGAAGCTTTAGAAACACTATCACCTACAAAAACAACTTCCTGCACTCTATCCAAATTCATTCCGATAAAGCCGATAGTGTCTCCAAGGTGTACACCGGCAGGGCCGAAACTAAACAATTCCACTTTTTGACTGGAACTTAATGTGTCCTCTTTTGTACACGAGGCTACTATTCCGATAAGCATAACAATGCAAAGCAGAGAAAGCAATCGTGTGTTGAATATTATTTTCGTCATAATTTTTTTATTTAAAGAAGGATGAAACTTCCATTTTTGAACTATCTGTAATATCCTTGCAAATGAAAGTTTCATCACAATTAATTAAAGATTCACACTGTTATGGCTTAATGATTTTTGGAACCACTCTGAAATTATCAAAAGACATATCACAATTAAGCGCTGTGCCACCCAGATAGATAAGACTTGTTATATATCCGGTTGGAGAGACTACATTCGGCGTGATAGAAGTCCCCATTATATCTTCGAACGGAATAACGATTGTTTGCCATACTCCTTTCGTATCAATAGGTGGGCTGAAATGATAGCAGTGTTGATTATCGAAAGTCGGTTTGCCTATCCCAAATAACATATCCCCATTATTGTAGGGCAAAGTGGTGCAAAGTTCAAACTTCAAGTAATATAATGAAGGATGAAGAATTGCATCATCAGGAATTGCTGTTGTCATGTCGCCATCATAGATGTCAACCCATTGCCAAGCACCGATCGTCTGTTTCACCCGACAATAATTTCCACTAATAGCGGGTGGATCTGTAGGAGCCGGATTCGTCACCAAATATTGCGAACCCGACCACGCATCCGATGGGAAAGGATCCCACGTTGCAAACAAATTTCGATTGTCTCTGAACCAAAAGTCTGATTTTGTAACACCAAAATTCGTAGTAACCGTAATTTGCCCTGGCAGTGCTCCCGTAGGGACAATAACCTTCAAAATCTTATTTGTTGCATCCACTGTCGGTGAAATTCCTGTTACACCACCCGCAAAGGTTACTGAAATTGGCGGGTAGAAATAGCTTCCATTGATTGTGGCTGTATCACCAGTGAGAACATATTCGCAATTCATGCTGGCAAGCACAGGTTTGTTGATAGTCACTGAAAAATTATACAACAGAGAATCGCCATCAGCAAATATGATTTTTAGCTTATTATTGACGCTGGTGGGGACTTTAGTGGGAACACTTACCAAAATAGAAGTACTCGTGATGTAAGTAGGGGTTAAAGAAGCCTGTTGGTCATTAAACCATATCTGCGTGGCATCCTGTAAATTTCCTCCTACAATAGCAATTAATTGACCTTGACCGGCAGCTGCTAACAGCGAGTCTGCTGAAGCAGGATTTGTAATCCGCACATAATTGATCCAAGGCGTACCTACAATTTTATCCTTTGTACAAGATGTATAAAAGACGGCCATAACGATTGCCAAAGCAATGAATAATATCGATTTATATGTATTTTTCATATTGAAATGTTTTAGAATACTGTTGGCGTTACTTGCTATAATAATCCACAGGGGGTTTCTCTAAATTTGGCGCTTGGGTTAATTCTGCTGCAGGAATTGGGAGCAAGAAATTACCTTCATTGGCAGTAACATACCTTTTCGTTGACCATGAGGTTTTCACAAAAGTCCATTGTGTAGGATTAGGATAGACATCAGGATATATGGCAAATAATCCTCTGTCTTGTGAATTGAGAATGGCAAAAGCTTTTGTCGGATTCCAATAGTGCAATCTAACTAAATCGTACCAAATCATTCCTTCCATGGCAAATTCAATGGTTCGCTCTTTAAAAATCATATCGAAAGTGAGATGGGTAGTGTCTGTAAACGCCGGCAACCCTGCCCTTGTGTGGACTGCATTAAAATACTGCAATGCAGTAGGATCAGTGGTAGACGCATTATTCCCAAGTTTTGCTTCAGCATACGTAAGGTACATTTCCGCTAATCGCATCATGTACGTATCGTTAGGATAATTTTGTACTGCAGATCCACCAACATCTTTGGACTGACCTATGATATACTTTTTAATGCTCGCAGTGCTGTTGTCTTGAGTATTATTTGGATAAACAAAAGGTTTGATATCCACTCCATTAACTGTTTGAGTTATTTCAGGATATGATGCACCCGGTAGCATAAATGTTTGTAAAAGTCTTTGATCAAGCGTTCTACCACGGAGCGTATCACCAGTGATGCCATAAGGATTAATACCTGCATATTGTGAAATCATCCACCATGTTGCGGTCAAGTCTCCTCCCCAGCCATCGCCGTTTTCAATAGTAGGACTATACGCAAGATAGGAAGGTGTTGAATTCCCGGTACCATAACTTCCCGGCGAATAAACCCATTCTAATTCAAATAAAGACTCGTTATTATTATTATAATTATAAAGAAAGAGGTTGCGATAATTCGGCACCAACGATTTGCCACTGAGGGTGATCACCCTGTTGGAATAATACATAGCACTGTCCAAGAATGTCTGATTTCGGACACCTCCCGATGATTCTACTCCGGCTCTGGTCAAATAAAACCGAGCTAACATCCCTTCAGCCGACCATTTTGTCACCCTGCCTGTTGCATAAGGCTTTTCAGGTAAATCGGCTTCTGCGGCACGCATATCATTGGTTATAAATTTCCAAACGCTCTGAACCGTATTCCTCGTAATCGTGGTATCAGTAAGAATAGCTTGGTTATTGGTGATAATAGGAACAGCTCCCCAGTTCATCACTAAATAACTGTATGCAACTGCTCTCATAAATCGCGCTTCCCCAATTGCTTCGTTTTTAATATCAGGCGAAACTCCGGTTCCAGCATACTTTTCAATGTTTTGAATAGCTGTATTTGCTTGCCCAATTACATTAAAGAAAGCCATCCATGCAGATGCGTTTTCTGCTGTATTAGGCGTTGTATTAAACCAAACATTATCCTGACTATTATATTCCGAGAGCGCAGTTCCACCCCGAAAATCTCCGAGATTAAACGAGGCCTTATCATTGTAATCAAACCATACTTTACTATATAATAAGCTTGTTGCAGCCATTACCTCGGCATTCGTTTGATAAAAATTTGCATCCACAATCGAGTCTTTAGGAGGCCTATTCAAGAAATTTTGAGAGCAAGCCGACAGAAGAAGAATTGGAATAACAATCAAACTCCAATAATTTATATGTTTTAGATTTTTCATATTTATATTTTTAAAAGTTTACGGTTACATTAAATGTATAGACAGGAGTCAATGGATATCGCCCATCGTCCACCCCGATAGCTTGATTGGAAGAAGAGGCATTGGATCCAACATAGGCTCCCACTTCAGGATCATATCCTTTGTAGCCGGTAATGGTAGCAACGTTTTGCGCACTCAATGTAACTTTTATATCTTTTATAAGATTTTGTTTTGCAATAAAAGAAGGTGGCACATTGTAGGTCAAGCTGATGTTTTTCACACGCAAGAATGACCCGCTTTCTACCCATCTATTGGTAAACCGATCCCAATTGCCATTTGGACCATACGAAATTCTGGGAATATAGGCATTTGGATTTTGTAGCGTTACAGTTCCATCAGCATTGGTAACAGGTTTTGCATAATTGAATGCAGCAACCATTAGGTTTCTGCTTAAATTAATGTTATTCGGATCTGAATCAATCATGCCGATATAGTTATAAATGTCATTCCCGTAGGTGAAAGTGAGAAGGACGCTCAGATCAAACCCTTTATAGGAGAAGGTATTTGTAAATCCACCAAAAAATTTTGGCCATGGATTGCCAATAATTGTTTGATCATGTTGATCAATTATACCGTCAGGTACACCATTAGGACCACTAATGTCTTTGTATTTAATATCTCCTACCCAAACATCGTTCACATCGGTTGGCAACCTTTTGCCTGTATTATCGACAGGGACGGCACTGTTATTGATTTCATCAACTGTTTTGAAGAGACCTTCCTGGATATATCCTAAGAATTGCCACGGGGCTTGTCCAACTTCTGATCGTTGTGTCCAAGCACCTCCATTGCCGGCAGTCATCCACCAGGAAGAACGGTCAATAATTGCAGAATTTGAGTAGAGTTTTGTGATTTTTGGTTTAAATCCTGATATATTGAAATTCGTTTCCCATCGGAAGTTTTTCGTATTAATATTGGTCGAATTTAGTGTAAATGCCCATCCTATATTTTGCATAGCACCAATATTCACAGTAGGAGCACCTATTGATCCGTCTCCCGAAGTACCCATGTAATAAGGTTCCGGATTAGTCATAAGAAGGTTGTTGGTGTTCTTTTTGTAATAATCGAATTCAAGTTGGAATCTATTGTTGAACAGATTGATGTTTGCCCCAATATTGTCTGTTGTGGTTGACTCCCATTTTAAATTCGGATTACTATATTGGGTAGGCAAAAACCCGGTGCCCCACTGCGTTGCATTCGTACCCATCGGTGAATAAATTCCTCCACTGCCTTGATTTCCCGTAGTTCCGGTTTCCAAGCGTAATTTCAATTCATTCATAAATGCAAGATGATACCAGGGCTCTTTTGAAATCCGCCATGCTACTGATATAGCAGGGAAGGTTCCCCATCTATTATTGGCACCGAAATTGGATGAACCGTCACTACGCATAGAAGCAGAAGCAATATATCGGTCGGCATAATTATAGTTTAGTCTTCCAAGATATGATTCCATTCCCCATGTACCTTGCCCACCTCCATCAGAGGCTGTATTCGGATCTCCTGCGTTTAAATCAAATATATCATTCGTAAGGAATCCTGTTCTTCCGGCGCTGACATTCTTCCATGTGGACGCTTGTGCTTCATGGCTTATCATAAGATCAAAATTATGCTTTCCAAATTGGCGGGTATAATCAAGAAGTTCATTCAAATCCCAATAGGTATTCACATTCGAACCATTTGTCAAAGATGCTAATGTATTAATATCCCAACCAATTGCGTAAGTTGGTCTATAGTACATCGAATTGTCATAACTAAGATTTGCATTATAAGATGTTCTGAAAACAAGGCCTTTCAAAATGTCAATGGCTATGTTCATTCCCCCCAACAATTGCCTTCTAGTATCGTTGTTAGTCACTAAATTAGCTATAGCAACGGGATTTACTGGAGCATATTGATTGGCTCCATTCGTGTTGTCACCCCCTCCCCATGTACCATCTAAATTTTTCACAGGAATCTGAGGAGTTAACGTTAATGCACTTGCAATTAAACTTTCTGAGCTGGTGGTAAGGTTTTGGTTGGTTTGGTTATAATTTAGATTTACACCTACCTTCAACCATTGTCGTGTTTGATTTTCGAGATTTAATCTGAAGCTGTAGCGATTAAATCCTGATCCAGTGGCCACTCCTTGTTGATTTAGATATTCTCCAGACATGAAATAAGTGGTTTTTTCACTTCCTCCACTCAAACTTATCTGATGTTGGTACATGATGGAATTTTTAAATAGTGCACTTTGCCAATCGGTACCATTTCCTAATAACGTAGGATCTAAAAATTCCTGTGGTGTAGTTCCACTCTCTATTTGATGGAATTGATCCACCATTTCCGCGTATTGTGGTAAATTCATTACTTGCAAATGCTTGGGAGGTGCTTGCAGAGAAGTCTGATAGCTATAGCTGATTTTGGTATCACCAGCTTTCCCTCGTTTTGTAGTTATTAAAAGGACTCCATTGGTTGCCAGAGAACCATATAACGCTGTTGCAGATGGGCCTTGTAAAACCTGAATACTCTCAATATCAGATGGATTAAGACCTGCAAGTGGGTCGGATGAACTTGTGTTTCCATACGAAACCGATTGCCCTTGAATCTGAACTCCATCGATAACATAAAGCGGCTCATTCGTTCCGTTAATTGAATTGACTCCTCGTATGTTAACGGAGATGCCTCCGCCGGGTTGCCCTGAATTCTGCGTGATGTAAACACCTGCAGTTCTACCTTGCAGGGCTTGTTCGAGAGTGGTATTTACCGTTTGGTTAAGTTGCTTGGCTGTAACGGTAGTTTGAGCGGTACTGAGGTCTGATCGTTTTGTTGTACCATAAGCGGTAACAACCACCTCGTCTAACTTTTTGATGTCCTGAACAAGCCTGATGTTGATAGTGCTTCTCCCGTTCACAAGAATGGTCTCCGGCTTATACCCGATATAAGAAAATGCAAGCACTGATTCCTTCGTCGGAACTTCAATGCTGTAATTCCCTTTTATGTCGGAAATGGTGCCTGTAGTAGTCCCTTTCACAATGATGTTTACTCCCGGCAAGGTTTCTCCGGTAGATGCATCGGTAGTGGTGCCGGTTACTCTGAAGCCCTGAGCATCCACACTTACATATCCAAAAAGGCAGGATATGAATAAAAATAGCAACAAACGTTTCTTCATGCGAATAAAATTAAGTTATTAGATTTGCTGGCATATAAAAAATGGTTCAATTAATTATACATCCTTCTTGTTATTTTTGAAAGATCGGTTCTACAACAATCCAATTTCTTGTGCCGTTTCTTTCAAAAATTTCAATTGATATAATCGAGCTATCCGATAAAAGATCAATCGGTTATTTTGGCATTTTGTCAGAATAAACCAATTCAGGGAACTTGTTCGTTATGTTTTCTTCTTGTACGATGAAGTTACTATTCCTGCTAAAGAAGAAAATACCGCGAACGTTTCAATGGGATTTTACTAAACTGCTAAGTGGATGTTTAAGAGGAAGGGAAATAGTTATTCATGGTTTTACAAATTGAGGTTACACAGTGGCTTTTATTAACGCACTTCCTAAATCTTTCCTTACTAAAGCATCAGGTTAACATCTTATTTGATACTTTGTTAGAAAGTTAACTGCAATGTAATGCACTCGAAACACAGCAATATGCGTTGTTTTTGTACTTACAAAATCGCTTGCTACTGATTGTCTGGAAACTACAGTAATCAACTTCGCAAAGATATTCGACTTTGAGACGTTTGTCAAGTACTTTATTAGCAAAAAATGATACTATATTGTGTATATGGACATTGGTCGTGTATCTACATGCCTGTCGCAATAAAAACTGCTGAACAAGCCCCGATAAATTCAAATTTCATACATTGAGATGGTACATGTAAATATCAAATAAACAGGTATATGAGTTATTTTTACGTAATGCTGTATGGCTTATGTTTATATCTTTTTCTGGATGATTTGCATAATAATATAACATACTTGATCTTTATGTGTTTTTGATAAATATTTAGTTCACAATCAAATTATCCATTATTGTAACTTATTATTTATGTGTGTTTTACATTCACCTATTCATTTGTTTTTGTTTGTCAAGTATCTAAAAATATTTTTTGGTCATCCGAATTAATGTTCAAATATGATCATTTACGATACAATTCTATCATTTTATAATACAATATAGTCGTATTGTGAATTTTACACAAACAACCTGTGCGATTCGATTCATTCCGGCAACAATGGAAGAGAAGATTAAATGTATTATAGTATTGAATGTATTCAGTTTATATAAAATATATGCAAAAAAATAAGTCCTTCATTTCACACGAAGGACTTACGGATTTACTCATAAGAATGAGCAATACTGAAAAGTATGATTTGTGCCCAACTCAATGATTGAGTTGTCAACGCTACTTGTATTTCATCAGCTCATTCATGTTGTTCTTACAAAATCAATGATGTTTGCAGTGCGCTCCACGGGCCGGCAAGTTCAGGATGCTTGTTGTTATACCAGCGGAAATAGATATAGAGGTGTTTCCCCGAACAACCGGAACCTAATGCCAGCGTAAACGACGCTTTACTCGAAGTATCCTTTGATAACCCGATCACATCAGCCGAGACGGGAGGTATATCGCCAACCAGATAGACGTATTGCACGCAGTCGGCATTTTCGTAAATGGAAGCGCGCTGGCCGGTGGTACTGTAACATTTTATGGCGAGGGAGCCTCCTCCTAATGGCAGTAAGGTAACTGTTACCGGTTCGTTAATCGGAGTTTGCGGAATGGTGCGTATGCTCTTTTGCAAAACTCCCTTTTTAATATGGAACGTTTCCATATCAACGATGGTAACATTGAGCGATACCGAAATACGGTCGAGAATGTGATTGGTTTGATTGAACGCCAATGTTCTGGCAATGATTGCCAATAATTGATCCTTGATGGATGTGGTGCGACTACTCTTTTTGTCAACATACAGGGCGTAATAGGGCGTCCATTCATCTTCAAAGGCTTTCCATTGCGCTACCTCTGCTTCTGCTATTCCCAACCTGGTTGCATTGGTGATTGGTGACCCTGCCTCGAGATAGGCTCTTGTGGTGGTAATGTACCCGTTGAATTCTGTGATACCACGGGGAATTCTTGATCGATCAAACATAATTTGTTGTTTTAGTTATTAATACTCGATTCTCGTTGAAAGTAAAAAAATACCTACCCCCTTTTCTTTCTTGAAAAGGTGATGGGATGTCTTATGCCATGTATTAAAACGTTCATGCGCCTTTGTCTTTATACTTCGTTTCTCGTGAACGCGACCCTCGCGCTCTCTTTTGCTTCATTTTTTTTAATTTGACCGGCAAATAGAACCTTACTTTCAATGATGCTAATTCTGATTCCTCTGAAAGCAAAAAGATTTCTATACGCGGACTCACAAGAGGCACATACGCGGATGTATCTATCCAATGCTGAAAAATATAATCCCAGGCCGGTTGAATCTCTTCTATTTTCCCTTCGAACAAAAAGCAAGCATACTCTGCATTTTTCAACGATTTCACATTACATTGAAAATCACGGGGAAGCTTCTCCGGTTTGTTGATTGCTAAACAAACATCATATCTGCACTTATCAAAACCGGTAAAATCGGGATCATCGTTAAGTATGCCGATGAATTCCTTCACCACGAAATTATTCTGCATGGCAAATTCGTAAAGTTCTCTGAACGTTGATTGAATCGTGACAGACTGATAACCTGTGTATATTCTTTTATACAACACAAACTGATGCGGCAGCGTGCGCATGCTTTCAAACCTGATATTCGGTTTGAAAGTGGTGTCTATGAAACGTTTAATGGGTTTCTCTTTTGTCGCTTTTGCTTGATGGGCGAAATTTCATAGCGATTATGAAATGCTGCGGAAAAACTACTTGGCGATTTATAACCATGCTGCCGGGCTAAATCTTTGATTGAAATGGAAGGATTAAAATGAATCATGCGATAAGCCTTTTCCATTTTAATTCTTCCAACATACTCGTAGAAGGGTTCCCCAACCACGCTTTTAAAAATTCGTGAGAAATAGAACTTTGAAAACATGGCGATTCCTGCCAGATATTCATGACTTCCGTGATGCCCGAGATTCTCTTCAATAGACTCGATTACGCGGGTTATCCGTATTATGTGATGGATTGGTACCATAGAACAACATTTTGAATGCAAAAATAAAGAGTATATTAATACAAATGTTTTTAATAGTTGCTATTTTTCGATAGCGCCATAAATATAATAATTTTACAATCATTACGGAGTTTCAAGCTCATATCTTATTTGCTGATATACAGATGTATATACCTTAACGATTAGCTAAAAGATAATGACTTTCAGTTCAATCGTGCATTCGTTTACTCCTTCCGTACGTACGGATGTTTCTTCCCTGTGCTCTTCTATTCCATCCGAATGCACGGATGTTTCTTCCATGCTGACTTATATTCTGTCCCAACATACGGAAGTTTCATCCGTACACGCTATTACTCCGTCCGAATACACGGAAGCTTTGTGCGTGCGCAGCATAGAGTTATCCGTATTAATCGTAGCGGAGAATTTTTCATCTTTTCTATCAAAATGGAACAGGGAATTTGAACGAATGATTTTTATAAATAACCAAAACCACGACGCACTCTCCAGCGACACTCAAAAACTTTCTTCCCTCAGGCTGAAATTCATTTACAAAAAATTGCAGCACAAATCTCAAAAAACAAGGGAACTATTTGGAAGCGTAAAATATTATAGTGAACTTTGAAGCGAAATCGCTGAGAGGGCGGAGAATTTGATCCACTCAAACAAAGGGTTCGCAAACACGATTAGAATTTATACCATGAGTGATCTGATAAGCATCTTGAAACCACGAAAGGCACTGAATAAAGCCTTTCTGAAAGTAAAACCAAACAGAACTGAAATAGAACACTTCAAAGTTCATTTAACTCAGTTGCTCGATAGGATAAATGATGCCGAATCGGAAGAGTTTCATAAAAATCTTCTCATCGATTTTTTAAAGAAAACCTATTACGAACCCAATTATTTCATTAACACCAAAGGCCGAAATGATCTTGTTATCCACAACGGCGACAAAGCCATCAGCACGGTTGGGGTAATCATTGAAGCTAAGAAGCCCACCAACAAAGGCGAAATGCTGCGAGCCATCGCTCCTGAAGAGTCACAAGAGCAAATGCTTTCAAAAATCAATGTAAAGGCATTTCAGGAATTGGTTTTGTATTACTTACGCGAACGAATTACGCAGAAAAACATTGAGATAAAATACCTGATTGCCACTAACATAAACGAGTGGTTCATCTTCGATGCTACTATCTTCGACAGATTATTTGCCCAAAACACTACCTTAGTAAACCAATTCAACGACTTTGAAAGCGGGCGATTGGCGGAAACTAAAACCGATTTCTTCTACAAGCAGATTGCCGAGCCTTTTATTGCCAACTTAACACACGATATTGAATTTACTTATTTCGACATTCATGAATACGAGAAACCGCTCCGCAACGATGACCGCAAAGACGATAATAAGCTGATCGCTTTATTCAAATTATTTTCGCCGGAACACCTATTAAAACTGCCTTTTGCAAATGACAGCAACAGCCTTGACAAACGCTTTTATGGCGAGTTGCTGCACATTATCGGGTTATCTGAAACCAAAGACGGCAACAAAAAACTGATTCAGCGAAAAAAGGAAAACGAACGAAATAGCGGTTCATTGTTGGAAAATGCCATAATTCAATTAGATAGCCTTGACAAAATTGCGCGGCTTGAACATGCAAGCCAATTTGGGAAAACCGTAGAGGAAAAGTTTTTCAATGTCGGGCTTGAGTTATGTATCACCTGGGTAAACCGTATCCTGTTTTTGAAACTACTCGAAGCGCAATTGGTTGCCTACCATAAAGGCGACAAATCGTATGAGTTTTTCAACATAGAGAAAATTAAAAACTATGATGACCTGAACAGCCTCTTTTTTCAAGTGCTTGCCCGCAAACACAACGAACGGAACGAAGATGTAAGCGCTTTGTTTGCCAACGTGCCCTATTTGAACAGTTCACTTTTTGAACCAACGGAAATGGAGCATCAAACGTTGTTTATCAGCAACCTGAAAGACGACAAAGCCATTCCAATCTTTTCGCAAACGGTATTAAAAGACTCCCAAGGGAAAAAACGTACAGGACAGCTTACGACGCTTGACTATTTTTTTAAGTTTTTAGACGCTTACGATTTCAGCAGCGAAGGCAGAGAAGAAATACAGGAAGACAATAAAACTCTGATCAATGCATCGGTTCTTGGGTTGATATTCGAAAAAATAAACGGATACAAAGACGGCTCGTTCTTTACTCCCGGGTTTATAACCATGTACATGGCCCGCGAAACGATACGCAAAGCCGTTGTTCAAAAGTTTAATGAAACCAAGGGTTGGCATTGCAGCAACATGACAACGCTGTATGATAAAATTGAAGACAAAAACGAAGCCAATAAAATCATCAACGATTTGAAAATTTGCGACCCTGCCGTTGGTTCGGGACACTTTTTAGTTTCGGCGCTCAATGAGATGATTGCCATAAAAAATGATCTGAAAATATTGCAAGACCGCGAAGGTAAGCGACTCAAAGAATACCAGGTGGAAGTGGTAAATGATGAACTGTCGGTAACCGATGAAGACGGCGAACTTTTCGAGTATAACCCCACTAACAAAGAAAGCCAACGCATACAGGAGACGCTTTTTCATGAAAAACAAATAATCATTGAAAACTGTTTGTTTGGCGTGGATGTTAATCCTAATTCCGTAAAAATATGCCGGTTGCGGCTGTGGATAGAGTTATTAAAGCATGCATATTACAAACCCGAAAGTAACTATACAGAATTAGAAACATTGCCCAATATCGACATCAACATCAAATGCGGGAACTCCCTGATTAGCCGCTTTGATTTGAATGCCGATTTGAAACAAATAGCTAAAAGTACGCGTTGGAACATCGGCTCTTATCAAAACGCTGTCGATTCGTATAAAAACAGCTCTGATAAACAGGTGAAACACGAAATAGAGCGATTGATAGAGGAAATCAAGCATAGTTACACAGAAGCCATACAGCAAAAGAATCCTTTGCTGCTAAAGTACTACAAACTGAAACAAGAATATGACTATAAGTTTCCCGAAAATGGGTTGTTTGCTCATGAAAAGGACGTTGACTATGGCGGTAACTTAAAACAACGAGAAGAAGAAAAACAGAAGTTTGCTAATGAACTGCTAAAGATAAAAACACAATTGGATGAAGAGAAGCTGTTTTCTCAACATAACAATGCCTTTGAATGGCGATTTGAGTTCCCCGAAGTATTAAACGAAAACGGCGATTTTGTCGGCTTTGACGTGGTCATTGGAAATCCGCCATATATCTCATTATCTAAATTAAAAGATCAATCAAATTATTTTGAACATGCTGAATATAAAACTTATTCAAAAGGAGCTGATTTATATTGTCTTTTCTATGAAAGAGGAAATCAAATTTTGAACTCAAAAGGAATTCTAACATTTATAACATCAAATTCTTGGTTAAGATCAATATATGGCGACTTGCTTAAAAAATATTTTAGACAAAATATGTATCCGGTTAGCCTATTAAATATTGAAGATATTCAGGTATTTGAAGAAGCTACCGTTGAATCAAATATTTTAATGCTCGAAACGAATAATAAAAACACACCTTTCTTAGTAGCAAATCTATCTAATAACTATACAATTGGCTCATCTCTATCGAATTATTTCAAGGAAAATAGTTTCGAATATAAAATCCCTGACACTTCGGAATGGATTATTGGGAATGAGAAAACCGCGCTATTAAAATTAAAGATAGAACAAAATTCAAAATTGTTAAAGGGGTTTAATATCAATATTAATAGAGGTTTCTTGACTGGGCTTAATGCTGCATTTATTATAGATGAAGACAAAAAAAATGAATTAATCAAAGGCGTTTCTAAATCCAGTGAAATCATCAAACCAATTCTTAGAGGGAGAGACTTAAAGAAGTATAGTTTTGAATTCTCTAAACAATGGGCAATTTGTACTTTCCCTGGCTGGAAAATTAATATCGAAGATTATCCTATTGTTTTACAACACTTTCTTAGTATTGGGAAGTCTCGATTGGAACAAACAGGGAACAGCGGAAGTAGAAAGAAAACGAATAATAAATGGTTTGAAACCCAAGATTCTATTTCTTACTGGCAAGATTTTGAGAAACCAAAAATAATTTGGGGCGAAATATCTGACAAGCCTAAATTTGCATATGATGATAGCAACTATTATCCGGAAGCAACGACTTTTTTAATGACAGGAGAAAAATTAAAGTACTTATTAGCTATACTTAATTCAAAAGTTTCTGAATGGTATTTCAATCAGATTGGTACAACTACCGGAATGGGAACAAATAGATGGAAGAAATACAAAATTGAGCTTCTACCGATCAAAGAACCTACTGCTGAGCATGAAAGTAAGATTGAAAATTTAGCAAATCAAATTATAGAGATCAAAAAACAAAACCCATCCGCCAACACCACCTCCTTAGAAACCCAAATAGATCAAATGGTTTATCAACTTTACGGGTTGACGGAAGAAGAAATCGCCATCGTAGAAAAGGGCGTAAAATAACGTTCCGGCTGACCCTCGTTTTCGTTCTGTGCCGGATTTGAACCATCAGCATCAGGTGCATAAATCCTATTCTGAGATTTGATGAAAGAGATAGGCCATCAAGAACCGCTTTTGAATATTCGCGTGACAAGGCTATTTTATGGCTGATTAACACTACCTTTGCAGCCTAATTTATTGGATTGTATGACTTTTACAGATTTGAACCTCAACGCTCCATTGCTGAACGCTCTCGGAGATTTAGGATATACCACACCCACCACGATTCAGAGCAGAGCCTTTCCTGCCATCATGTCGGGACGCGATGTGATGGGAATTGCACAAACCGGAACGGGCAAAACGTTTGCTTATTTACTCCCTTGCCTTCGATTGTGGAAGTTTACGAAAGAGAAGCATCCTCAGATTCTTATCGTGGTGCCTACGCACGAATTGGTGACGCAGGTAGTGGAAGAAGTGCAAAAGCTTACGGCTTACATGAATGTGGCGGTGGCGGGTGTCTATGGCGGCGTCAACATAAAGCAGCATATCTTGTTGGTAAGCCGCGGAATGGATGTGCTGGTGGCTACCCCCGGCCGGATACTCGATCTCGTGCTCAATGGTTCGGTGAAGCTGAGGTCGATCAAACGATTGGTGATCGACGAGGTAGACGAGATGCTCAACCTCGGGTTTCGCCCACAGTTGATCCGCATTTTCGATCTGCTGCCTGCAAAGCGTCAAAACCTGATGTTTTCGGCTACCTTAACCGAAGATGTCGAAGGATTGATTCACGATTTTTTCAACAACCCGCAATGGATTGAAGCGGCGCCAATGGGAACTCCGCTGGAAAATATCGAACAGACATGCTATCACATCCCGAATTTCTATACCAAAGTGAACATGTTAAGGTTATTGCTCGCCCAGAAAGAGGAATACAAGAAAGTGCTTATCTTCACAGCGACCAAGAAACTTGCCAATTTGTTGTTCGATGTGCTTGACCCTTCGTTTCGTGAACAAATTGCGGTGATTCACTCCAACAAATCGCAGAATTACCGTTTTAATTCCGTTAATCAGTTTAGCTCGGGCGAAATGCGCATCCTTATCGCCACCGACGTCGTAGCGCGTGGAATCGATATTTCGGAGGTAAGCCATGTGATCAACTTCGACACGCCCGAAGTGCCTGAGAATTACATTCACCGCATTGGTCGCACGGGACGCGCCGACCGTAAAGGGATTGCCATCACGTTTGTTACCGAAGCGGAAAAAGAGAACAAAGAAAGGATCGAACTGTTGATGAACAGCGTCATTCCGCAAATGCCTTTGCCGGAGAACTTGCCGATTTCAACCCTGCTTACTGAAGACGAAAAACCTCTGGTGATTACGAAAAACATTCGGGTGAAACTTCCTTCACGCGAAGCATCAGGCCCTGCTTTTCACGAAAAATTGGAGAAAAACAAAAAGGTGAATAACAAAATACGCTACAGCGAACTGATGCGAATAAAATACAAACATCCCAAGACGCGCGGACAGAAACCGAAAGGGGGAAAGTAAGCGGTATTGCTTACAAAAAAAGGCGTACCAACAACAATTTGCTGCGGTACGCCCTGAAAGTGGGTTCTACACACAATTTACCTGTTAGCAATTTCTACACATAACTTCATTGCACTAAAACGAAAACCCGCTTCTTTTATTTTTGGTTGGTTGATTTGGTTGTCGATAGTTTCTGATTATACTGCTTGATTAAATTCAGCGTGGAAACATCGGTGCTGAAAATAGAATTTAATCCCTGTTGTTCCATGGGTGGATCGCCTATAAGTTCATCGCCTTGTTTCCATTGATATTGATTGTTTGAAGCTTTCCCTTCGCCTCCAAACGCCCAAATATTGATACCTTGCACGGCGGGACATCCTTTCAACATCAAATTGAAAAGCGTCTTGAAATAGCGGTCGCGATACACCGTGGTTGCTTTCGGACTGAACTGCTGTTTGTCACGCGGAAAACCTATTTCTTCAATCACCAACGGTTTATGAATCTCGTTGGCAATCTTTGCATGTTCATATACGTATTGCTTCATGTTTGCCACTGTTGTTGTGTAAGTTGAATCAAAATGCGCAAAGTCGATCCATCCCCAGTTTTTCGCCCAGATATGAATGGTTGCGTAGTCAATATCAGGACTTTCGTGAATGGCTTTCCAGAGATTGATGTCGTTTTCCGTCCCTTTTTCTCCTTCGGTTCCTGTTGTTAACAGGTGGTTGCTGTCGATCGATTTGATATATTTCGCTTCGGAGTAGATCCACTGTTTGTAGATTCCTTTATTGGCCTGCCCATCCGGTCGTGGTTCGTTGGCAAGCTCCCATGCCATGATGGTCGGATCGTCGCGATAAGGAATATGGGTATATTGATTGGTGCGACCGAGGATGAATTTGCAATACCGGTTGAACATTTCGGTACAGGTTTGATTGTTATAAAATTGACCAATAAACTTGCCGAACTTATCCCAGCCTGCCACCTCGGGATACATCATCGGAACGTTCTTTGCCCATGCGAGATATTGGGCATAACCCCCGGTCCATTCCCAGTTATTATTCAGAAAGAGCACGGCAGTGATATGTCGTTTGGCCAACTCGGCAAGAAAATAATCGAGGCCGGCAAGGTTATTGTCATCATAAACGCCCGGCTTCTTTTGCAACGGAAACGGCAGTTGTGCCACATAAGTCGAAACACCGTCAACGCCAACCATCGAGCGCACGTTCGTTACTCCCTCTTTTTGCAGGAGATCAAGTTCCCGTTTCAAGCGGGCGCGATCGCCTCCATGGGGAGCTGCAATTAACGGACCATACCAATAATTGACGCCGATGAAGCGATAGGGTATTCCGTCGTGCATGAGTTTTCCGTTTTGAACGGTAACAAAATCATGCCCTTTTGCAAAAGCAATCAGCGGGAAAAGCAACAGGGAGAAAAACAACAATTTACGCATACATAGTTCTATAAAGGAAATGGTTACCAACGATCAGTTCTGAATGGGACAAGCGGCAATCCGTTTGTGTCAAATAAATTAGGTATACCGGCGTTAGTAAAACAGTATCGAACCGCTACCGGAAGTTTTACTTGTTTGGCGCTTACTGCAATTGTGCCGTTCTTTTGTAGTTTTGCTTCTGCCGGATAGAACACCTTATCTTGTCCGGCAATTTGAAAGCTTTGAATGGTTTTTCCTTTGACCGTAAGCTTTCCAATGGAGGCAATGGTAAGGATGGCTTTGTTTTTCTCAATTTCCATGGAAGCAAAATGAGGTTGGTAAGGTTGCAATGAATATCCATCATACCTTTCTTTCAATACTAAATTGGACAATCGTTCGGCAACCGCACGTTTGAGCTTTGGGTGAATGTTGGTCGTGTCGTTCACCAAATCTCCAATCGTGATCATGCCGGTTTTTGGTAAAGTCAAAGCAGTAGCTTGCTGTTCGCGAAGCAATGCGCCGCTGATTCCGGAGTAACCACTAAATGGAGCGATTTGTACGTAGTAGAACGGGAATTCTTGCTGAAAAACTTTCCGCCAACTTGTAATCATTGCCTTAAATAAAGAGCCATAGTAAAGTGGACGTTCGGTATTATTTTCTCCCTGATACCAGATTGTTCCTGCTATAGAATAATTGACAATGGGGGAAATCATGGAGTTGTAAATCGTTGAAGGAGCGACCGGCGCCCAACTAACAGGAGAGATATCGTTGGCCATACGACGTAACGTGGTGTCGCGAAACACTTGATGAGGCGTCCATGCCTGCACACACGTACCGCCCCAATACGATCCGATAAGTCCAACGGGGTTGTTGATATGGGCATTTAAATCTCGGCCAAAGAAATAACCGATAAGACTAAAGTTCTTCATGGAAGTCGAATCGCATACTTTCCATTCGCCTTTGCAATCAGCGGACGGATAATCGCTGAATCCCAATGCTACCTGAAAGAAACGGATGGAATCGTTTTTGCATGTTTGCAACACATTGCCGGCATCCAGATCTCCCCACGTATAATTAAATTGCATGTTCGATTGCCCCGAACAAAGCCATACTTCGCCCATTAAAAGATCGCTGATGGTGATGTGTTGGGTCCCATTCATAAAGGTGATGGAGTAAGGCCCTCCTGCTTTCGGTGTTTTTACCGTCGTTTCCCACGAACAATCTTTTTTTGGCATCACAGAGATTGTGTCAGTGGGATTCCAGTTGCATACAATTTTTACAGGGATGGTGCACGTTCCCCAGCCCCAAAGTTTTTCATTTGAATTGGCTTGCATCACGGCGTGATTACTCAAAATGGCCGGCAAACGCAATTGAGTTTGAGCGGCTACTAACAAAGGCAAAAGAATAAATACAAGCAATACTACTTTTTTCATTGTCAAATCTATTTAATGGGTTGAAATATACTTTCTATATTTACAAAGCACTGAAACACAACAATATTAAAACAACAACTCCCTTTTCTTTCTCTGCTTAAATATACACTATTTCGTTTGAATTGCAGACGGTACTTCCGGCAGTAACTTGCAAGGCTCAGTATGTATCGTGATCTTTGCTGCTGACAAGCCTTTGGCTGTTGCTGTGAGAATGATCTCTCCTGGAGTTCTGCCCGACTGAACGATAGCTTGCGCTAATCCGTTGAATATTTTTCGCTTCCACGTTGACGCTGGCGTACAAACCTGAATAATACCCGGATCGGTGTTGAGATTGTCATACTGGAATCTTTTTATAAACGGAGTTGCAACAACAGCATAGCTATTTTTCCCTATACGAAGGATTGAATGATCAAGTTGATATTGCTTTTCAGGATCGTCTCGTTTTATTTTATCGACAATCAAATGTCCGTTGATATATATGGCTTGCTCTTCCCCCAGACTCTTTGGCCAAAGTGATATCTGAGTTTTATCCGTCAAGCCGGATAACGTAAATTCGCCACGAATGACGCATGTATTAAGCGAATCCTTCTTTTCTATGTTGTATTCGCCTTGTCCGTTAGTTAATGAACGCCAATTGGAATCATCGAAATCAAAGGAAACTTCCGGGGAATTTGCTTTTGCTTGAACCAATTTTGCTTTCAGATTTCCAATGACGAGCTGACTGTCGCTTTCAACAAAACGTTCTTTTTCGTGCGATGAAGGATCTCCGTTCCCGACGCCAATAATCTTCCCGGGACCGGTAAGCTGAAACCGAATTTCATTTCCTGCATTTGGCACTAATCGACCTTTGGCATCATTCACTTGCACGGTAATAACCGAAACATCTTCACCATCCGCTTTGATCGTTGAGCGATCGGGGATAAGTTGAATAGCAGCCGGAACTCCGGTTGTTTCTATGCTGTCGGCGATAATTTCTTTTCCGTTCTTAAACCCGCGAGCCAGCAACGTTCCGGGTTCATAATTTACCGTCCATTCCAAATGGGAATTTTCCGGCATTATTTTTCGTCCCAAACTTTTATGATTCAAAAAAAGTTCTACTTCATTGCAGTTGCTATAGGCAATCACGTCAATTGGTTTTCCTTCTTGCCCTTTCCGGTTCCAATCAGGAAAAATGTGTAAAACAGGCTCTTTCCTCCACCACGATTTTAGGTAATAGAAAATATCTTTTGGGAAGCCGCAAAGATCGACAATGCCATATTGTGAAGTAACCTGGGGCCACCCATAAGGAGTAGGCTCACCACGATAATCGAATCCCGTCCAATAGCATAGCCCGGCAAGAAACGGGCGGGCGGCATAAAATTTCCATCCCGACTCGGTTCCTACGTTTTCCGGCATTCGATTCGTGGGCGCCATGTGCGCTGTAGAATCATTGGTGACATAAATGCCGCGTGTGCCAATCGTATTACTTTCTTCTGTGCCAATGCCCGATTGCCAAGGAAATTTGGCGTGGTGCTCGTCAATATTGCCTTGCACAATGTAATTATAGCCCATTACCTGCGTAACCATGCCAGTGCCGTTGTCCCAACCTCCGCTCACTGCAGCGGTGAAAGCGCGCGAAGAGTCTAACCGTTCTGCATAAGCCTGCATGGTTGCCGTGACTCGTGCGCCCTTAATATTCCCTTCGATTGCCCATTCTTCATTTCCCAGCGACCACAAAAAGACACTCGGATGATTCCGATCCCGGACAATCATTTGTTTGAGCTGATCCAATTGTTCGGCATTTGTTCCCACTTCTCTGTTCTCATCTATGACAAGCATACCTAACCAATCGCAAGCATCTAAAAATTCAGGAGACGGCGGATTATGCGAACATCGGATGGCGTTATCTCCCATTTCTTTCAATCGCTTGATGCGGAATACCTGCATAGCATCAGGAACCGCAACGCCAACTCCTGCTGCATCTTGATGATTATTGGTGCCTTTGATGATGAAGTGTTTACCATTCAGGAAAAATCCCTTGTCCGGATCAAAATGAACGGTTCGTATGCCGAATGGCGTCTCGTAACGATCCATGATTGAATCGCCGGAAGTAACCGTAGTTATCAGTTTGTATAAATAAGGAGAATCCACATCCCAGAGTTTGGGTTTCTGGACAGGAATAACACAGTAGTATTCTTTCCTGCGGCCTGCCTTCAGATTCAGATTCTTCACTTGCTTGGATGCAACGGTGTTACCATTTGCATCGATAATGGTTTGATGAATATCGAAACTCCTATCTTTTCGCCCATCATTTGCAATCGTTGCCCGTGCAGTGATATCAGCAGCATGATCTTTAAGAATGGAAGTAACAAAAGTGCCATATGTTGCCACATGAAGCGGCGCAGTGACATTCAACCATACATGGCGATAGATGCCGGCGCCTTCGTAATACCATCCTTCTTCCATCGTTGCGTCAACACGCACCACCACCACATTATCCCCGTTGTAGTTCAAATAATCGGTAATATCATATTGAAAAGGTAAATATCCGGAATGTTCCTGTCCAAGATAAAATCCATTCAAAAAAACTTTTGCATTGCGAAATACACCGTCAAATTGAATGGAAATTCGCTTCCCAAGATCAGATTGAGGAATAAAAAAAGATTTTCGATACCAGCCGATACTCGTTTCCGGGAAATCTCTGCCAACTGTTTTGTATCCATGACTATACCCTGCTTTTTGGTCAAAAGGCATTTCAACTGCCCAGTCGTGCGGAAGATTTAGCAACCGCCATGCACGATCGTCAAATTTTGGGGAAGCGGGGCCATCGCCATATCCTGCTTTGGCAAAGTAAGAGAAATAACCAGTCCCAAAATTAAAATCCTTTTTGGCGTCTATGTCATTACCAAAAGCAAAACGCCACCCGAAATCCATAAGCAAGTGCTCCCTGATAGTCGGAAAGTTACTGATTTTTGCTTTGTTTTCTCCAAAAGAGAATGATGTTGCTAAAAACAACACACAAAAGAAACTTATGAATCCTTTGGGTAAGTTCATTTTATACATAATTCGGCTGTTCTATTTGTCAACTTCCCCTTTTGCCGCTTTCTCGAAAAAGTTGCCGCAATCAGTCAATTTAAATGTTTTCCACGATTCAATCATGCTGGGGGTCCATTGCGGATCATACACCCACCAAATCCAGCTAATGTTTTTCCCTTCAAGATAATGGATAATTGCTTTCCCATAATCTCCATTTTCCTTTATGCTACCGTCGCCCAGTGTAAAGCCGATTTCGGTAGCAATCACAGGATATTTATTGGCGGCAAATCCAAAATCTTCTTCCCATTTTGGCGCATAAGGTGGCGTACGTTTGTGGGGATAAGGATGCGTGACATAGCCAATGCCTTCTGCATTAATCGGGGCATAATGCAGCGGCGTGAGATCATATGCCCAGTCGAAGCCGGCAACTAACGGAATGCTGCGATTGTCATAAGAACGAATTAATTGAATCAACTCTTCATTGAGCGTTTTCCATTGCTCCCACGATAGATTCCCAAGTTTTCCGTTATAATCGGTTGGCTCGTTGAAAAGTTCGAGAAATGCCACGGTATGGTTGCCACTAAAGTGTTGAGCCATGGTGCGCCAAAAATTAAATGTCTCGGCTTTTGAGGTCACATACATTGGATCCTGAAACAAATCTTCTTCTAAGTTGCCAATGGAATGCCAATCGATATCCACATATAATCCTGTTTCTCCACACCATTCAACAGCTTGATCGAGTAACTTCAGATAATTCGCAGGCGTTCTTTCCCTCCATGCAATGGGATGTACGGGAATGCGAACCACCATAGCTCCAAGCTGTTTAATTCTAACAAACAATTCTTTATTCCATTGTCCCTGATGCTCAATTTTGTCGGGATCAGCAATGGAAAGGCCTCGAAAAAGAACCGGTTCACCTTGTGGGTTTACGAAACGATTTCCTTTGACACTGATTCTCGGCAACAATTTTGCATCAGGACCGGGAACGCTATTATAGACTGTATTATCTTCCCACCAGCGATGGAAAGTAGTTTGAGCTGTCTGCGAAACAACGGGCTTTGGAAAATTTACCATCAGCCCTATGAACATAAATAAGAGGATGATTGTTTTTTTCATGTGTTTATTTTTCTACATTAAGGATATATGGAACTCGCAAATAATAACGCAAAAGAGTTTATCTTTTTATTGTTATAGTGGAAATACTCATGCATAAAATTTCAAGATAGGGTATTCGTGAACTTCGTTTCGTAAACTCGTTTTATTTTATAGGTTTAATCCTGATTTAATGCTCATTTCAACTTACAATTTGGTTTCTACAATTATATCATTATCAACATTTTGTTTTTTTATGTTGATTAAAAGTTCTTTTGTTGAAGCATTCCAACTCCAATTTGTAAAAGTGTGACCATTGAGATATACCATTTTAGGCTGAGTTGTATTGATTATTTTTATTTTATAAGCACGCTGCATCACATTCCCGGCAAAGCTCCCTTTCGGTTTTTGAATCACAATAGTTTGTGCAATATGATCCGTATATTCATAGCTTAATTTTATCCATCTAAATTGGTTTTGCTTGAATAAAAAACTACTGCCATCATCTTCATAAAGGTTGAATGCCGTTTTTGTGCTTTTAGTGGGAGTATAAGCAACGATAATCAATGTATCTAACGGTGCACCGGAATAGTTTTGATAAGGCGACATCGGAATAATTGAACCTGCTTTAACATATAACGGGAATTGAAATATAGATTTTGCTACAAATATAGTTTGATTCCCTTGATAAAAATTTTTTGTGAAGAAATCGTACCAATCTCCTTGTGGTAACCACAGTGTCCGACTGGTTTCTGCGTCTGTTCCTTTATTCGAAGCATGTAAGATAGGGGCAACTAAGAAATTATCACCAAACAAATATTCATCATACCGGTACGATTCATTTGATTGAGGATATGCTAAATACAGTCCTCTGCATAATGGCATGCCTGTATCATGTGCATTTCTTGTCATGGTGTAAATGTATGGCAATAGTTTGTACCGTAATTGAATGGAAACTCTTGCTGAACGAAGCACGGGATCGCCCCATTCCCAAGGCAAACGGGAGCCTTGGTCAAAATTGCCGGATTTAACAGGAGGAGTCCAATATTCAGCTTTCTTGGCATGTACCCTGAAGATTGGCGATACCGCTCCCAATTGCAACCATCTGGCAAACATCTCACCCGAAGGGGGATAACCTGACGGTCCTTGCGGCATATATCCTCCAATATCATGCGACCAATAGACTCCACAGTTTCCACCTTTAATATCTGCCACTAAGCTGTAAGCCATGGTTTCCCAACTGATGTATGTATCGCCCGAAAAACCAACAGGATAACGTTGATTGCACAGAACATTGCTATGCAACCTATTCAGCACAAAAGATCTTTTCTGTGTTTCTTTACTTAGGTCATCTTGGTACCAATCAGACGAATAAATGGAATTTTCTCCATCTACCCATAAGAAATCAAAGCCATCTTTAATTAATGGAGAGATATACAGATCGTAAAATGCCGAGAATTGCCTTTTGTTCTTGGTGTCATAATGAATATCCTTGATATTAGGCTCCCAAGACATTCCGGGAATCAATGCTTTATTATAATTGACTCCTGCTTCTTTGCAAAACTCCTGTATATTTGGATCTTTAGAATAAATTGCGCCGGAATGATGATTAAATCCTGTTTCGATATGTTCATTGTCTGCCCATAAATTAAATGCTTTTATATCAGGAAAATTATTAGTATCAATCTGATAACCATACCATTCATTGGTATGCCAACACATATCTAAAACAACAGCATCAATAGGAATTCTTTCCTGACGAAATTTATAGACAATGTGCTTATAGTCGTTTGCCGTATAATCAGCCCAACGGGAATAAATGAAACCAAGCGACCATTTTGGCAGCATAGGTATTTTCCCTGCTAAACGATAAAAATCATTGAACGCTTGCTTGAAGTCATCTCCATATCCCAATACGTATAAGTCCTGATATTTATCTCCTTCTTTATACATATATAGTGTGTCTTTTGTGTGCCTAAGCACCGTAAATCCTCGCCGACTAAGTATCCCATCGGGAATCAGGTGAAGGTGACTTTTGGACCCCACATCGTTTTGCTCAGCATATTTAACGTCGCCTTTGCAATTGTCCAAGGATGGAATCACTCCTCCTAAATTCAAAGTATCTTTATCTGCCAGTGTCTGAAGGGCAAAGTTTGAATGGTGTCTCAAAAACACTTCGATGCCACCTTGCATCAGCTTTTTAGAGGAATTGTACAATATAGTCAAAGAATCCGTTTGAATGGAATATCGATGGCTTTGCTGTTTAATGCTAAAAGGGACTTTATTAAACTTGACATTTACCACACCCAAGTCTGTAACAGGAGGGGTTTGATGAATCCCTTGCTGGACTCTAAACATGGTTGGAGTCAAAATCTGAATACAAACATCTTTGAAAGACAAAGAATTATCCTGTATTTTATACCCAATAGAAAAACAATCAGAAGTAGATAGCGCTGTAAATATTATCAGTAATATTTTATTCGCAATTCTGTGTTGGGAAAAGGAAATGTTTCTACGTCTTTCCATTGATTTTTGCAGATAATGGACAAGTTAAATGTCAATCTAAATAAAAGACCATCTCGAAAAGGCACCTATTCAAAAGAAATTATAGCTTCTCAAAGTAGATTCAATATTTAGCCTTTAAGCGTATTTGTGTCGTCCTACAGACAGGAGAAAATACAATTGGAGTATTGAGTTCTATCATAAGCAATAGAATCCGTAAGTACGAATGTTTCCATCCATTCTTACGGATCCCAATTGCTGCTACACTAATTAACTATGAAGAAACGAAATATTCAGTTAGAATGTGTATCCCTGACGTTTAAATACCCAAAACCAAGCACCACCCCAGCTACCTGCTCCCGGTTCAGGAGCTCCTAGGATCATGACATTGTTATCAAGATATAGAATATCGTAGGTATAAATAGGAGTCGCACTAAAGTTAGGTTGATACCCAAGGCTGATGGTAGCCCCTGTCAACGTTAGAGTTCCAATTGACCAATTGTTACCACCGGTTGCAGAAGGAGCATTCACCGTTGCTAAGGTTTGTGTCATGTCAAACTTAAAAGAGCCGTGATATGTTCCTGCAGGTAATCCTTTAGGAGTTGTCCCCGACAAAATCTGAGTGTTCCCTGTCACTAAAGTAAAGTTTGCTCCACCATTCAAATCAAATGTCATTTGATCGTTGGCCACCCCCCAACCTTGCAAAGCCGATAATCCATTCTGCCACCACGCGGGAGCATTACTTGCTAAATAACCACCATTCCCATAACACATCCCTGCATTTACACCAGGAGCCCAATTAGCGGGAATATCGGTAGCCCAAACCCACGTTTTCGTGCCAGATCCTGCCAAATAAGTCCACGTTGGAGAAAGTGCATGATCAATAGTAGAAATAGTAATAGTTACAGAATCCTTAACGATACCGCCAGCAGTTGTTCCATAAAAATAGATAGTATTTTTACCAAGGAACGGAAGCAATATTGTATCATTTTGTTTATTGGATGGTCCAATTCCTGAAACCCACATGCCTGCTACATTTGGGGTATTGTTGATCATTACAATCTGATTACCTCCTGTAGTTGTGGCATGGACATCTAATTTGAATTGGGAGGCTGCGACAAATGCTCCGAGTGACCCATCATTGCTTTGAATAGGATTACATGATGCAAGCATAAGCAGCATAAAAGCTACCACGCCATACCATATTTTATTGTATTTCATTGTTGTATCTATTTAATAGTTAGTATATAGAGGAAAGATATCCAAAACAGAATACCTTTCCTCATTGCTCGTTTAATTTCCTTGATAAGTTTTATCCCCATCTGTTGTATTCCAGCCATCATTTTGTTGGAGCACTCCGTTAGAAAGAGAAATTTGTGTTTCAGGAATAGGTAAGAATCCTTTGGTTTCGTTAAAACGGGTGATATTGGGTTTGTAGGTTGTTTTAGTTCCTGCATTCCAAATGGTAACACCGTTTTCAGCATTAAGATCAGCAGCCATCGTCCCCCAACGAAGTTCGTCCCAATAGCGTACTCCTTCAAAGGCTAATTCTGCTTTCCGTTCTTGTTGTATAGTTGCTAACGAAGTACTGGTTAGAGCAGGTAGACCTGAATGTGCATGTACGGCATTTAAATATGCCAGCGCATTTGCACTCCCAAGTTCAGCCCCCATCAACAGAACATCTGAAAAACGGATAAGAATTAAGTTTTGAGTATTGTCTGTAGAAGTATTTATGGTCAATGTGGGATAAATTTCATGGCTGTAGTTCCAGATATTTCCTGAAGCACCCGCGCTTGCAGGAGCCTTCACATTGACAGGAACATATTTCTTTTGCCAATAGCCGGTTTCTTCCCATAAATCCCCTCCCCATGAATAAGATGGTGTGATTCCTTCATTCGGATCGGTAACATCGCAAACAGAACCCACTTTGCGTAAATCACCAGGAACGAACCAATTTGTTGAGTTGAAAACAGTCGGACTTACTGTACACCAACCCCAACCGTAGCCGAAAGGTAAGGTGCCTTGAAGTCTCCATCCCTGAAAGAGGTCAATACTGTTGCAATAAGAGGTGCTTTGATTATTGTTCCAACCTCCAAATGTTGAATAGACAATTTGGAAAACAGCCTCATGGTTATTTCCTCCATTCGATCCATCATCTCCTACCCATGTCAAGTTGTTGTTTATAGCATAAGGATAGGTATTGTTAGGACTTTTATACGAATATGGCCATAAATCGCCGAAAACAGGTACTGTGGCATATCCACTGTTTGCTATACAATCATCCACCCAACCTACAACATCTGCATTAGTAATTTTACCACCACCAGCTAACGGCATAGTGGCAGAAGCAGAAGAGTAGGTTCTACCATAAGCTTGACCATTATAGAATAAAAAGACGCGTGCCATTAAAGCTTCTGCAGACCATTTTGTAGCATGACCCGGATCAAGCGAATTATAGGCTGCGTTAGGCATACTGTCAATGGCGAACTTCAAATCAGACGCAATCTGAGCATAAACGCTATCAACAGAGGCTCTTTTAGATGTAGGATAAGCTGGATTGAGAATAAGTGGAACTCCCATCATTTTACCACCAACCGGACCTCCAAACATTCTCATCAGATCAAAATAATTCATGGCTCTCATAAAATGAGCTTCACCGGCAATTTGATTTTTTTGACTTTCGCTTGACCATCCTGAAACTTGGCCGATGTATTGAATCAAATTGTTCGCTCTGAAAATTCCTTGATAGTAATTAGCCCAAGTACTTCCATATTGATCATTTTTTGATTCTTGCCATTGATCCATGGCTCCCTGATCATCATGCTGCCCACCTCCACTGAAGCACTCATCCGACATTTGCTCTGAAAGCAAAAATATAGAACCTCCGTTATTAGGATCTATAGCCGAAAGATATGACGAATAAATGGCTGTCAATGCTTGTGATGCATCAGAAGGAGTTTGATAAAAGTTGGCAGTCGTTTTGGCTGTCAAATCTTGCGTATCCAGAAAACTCTGTGAACATCCTAACAAAGTAAATGACAGGATAACAGATAAATATATTGCTATTTTTTTCATATGAATAATATTTTATAGATTAGAATTTAAGATCTACCCCAATCATCACAGTTCTTGGTGAAGGATAATATCCTATATCAATTCCTTGTGAAAAAGCATCAGGAGCCCAACCTACTTCAGGATCCATCCCCCTATATTTGGTAAAAGTATAAGCATTTTGTATCGTTGCATATAATCTGGCTTGTTGAAGTGGCATGGCTTTCCAAATATGCTTAAAATCATAACCTAATGTGATGTTAGAGATACGGAAGTAGTCACCTGATTGCAACCACATATCTGAAAGATAATTGTTATTATTATTTCCATTCAGCGAAATGCGTGGCATCGTGTTGGATGTGCCAACTCCATGCCAACGATTTAATATGCCGGTGGTATAATTAGCCTGAGGATCATTTAATGAATTCCAATCGGTAGCTTGAATAATCTTGTTACCTGAAACCCCTGATCCTAATAAAGAGAAATCAAATCCTTCATATTCAAGACTAATGGTTGTCCCGTATGTATAAGGTGCATGCGGATTCCCAATATTAGTGCGATCACTAGCATCAATCTTTCCATCTCCATTTACATCAACAAAACGAATGTCCCCAGGTACTGCATTAGGCATAATCATACCGCCGCTTTTATTTTTATAGGCAAGAACATCGGCTTCTGTTTGAAATATACCGGCTGTCTTGTATCCATAAAAAGCGCCTGCCGGCATACCTGCTTGGGCAATATACCATTGACTATTATTGCCATAGAAATTTTGATCATTATCTCCATAGTTAGGAACACCACCTTGAATTTTGATTACTTCATTATGGTTAAAAGCCATATTCCCGTTTATACTATAATGTAATTTCCCAATATGATCTTTCCAACCAACATTCACTTCATATCCTCTGTTGAGAATATTTCCGCCATTAACAAACGGAGCAGTGGTTCCTGCTACAGCAGGCACAGGAACTCGTACTAACCATCCATCTGTTACTTTGTTATACCAATCAAAATTCAAGGTCAATCTGCTATTTAACATATTTGCATCAAATCCAATATCAGATTGTGTTGAATTCTCCCACGTTACATTGGGATTAGGCAAAATATTTGGATAAGCTCCTGCGCTTTGAGCCGTCTTGTCCCCAAATGTATAATAATTTCCTGCCCCGACTCCACCAGTTGCTACAGTTGCCAAATACTGAAAATTAGGTATGGATTGATTCCCGTTTTTACCCCAGCTCGCACGCAATTTCAAAAAGTCCAACCATGATTGGGTGTTCTTCATAAACGATTCGTTGGTGATGATCCAGCCGGCAGAGAAAGCAGGGAATGTTCCCCAACGATGTCCTGCTGCAAAATTGGATGAACCATCATCCCGTACAATGGCAGAAAACAGATAGGTTCCTTTGAAATCATAGCTTAAACGACCAAAGTAAGAAAGAATTCCTCCTCCACCCCAGGAAGAGCCGCCAACTACGGTACCACCTGTTGATGAAATAGTTGGAGTATTGGTTAAATAGGCATATTCAAAACTATTGAAAATATTGTTCTGATTCGATGCGTTCATGGATTCACCAAGCCCATCTCTTTCAGCTGATTCTCCTAACAAGACAGAAAAGTTATGATCTTGATTAATCTTAAAACTATAGGTAGCTGTGTTGTCCCAAATCCAATTCAATCCTGCATACATGCTTTGAGATGTATTATTGACAGAGGCTCCAACTGCTGTGGTTGGTGTTGATACAGATCCCAAGTTATACGTTGGTTGAAAAGCACGATAGCTTCCTGCTGAAACATTGGCACTAAAACGCGATGTAATGTCAAGATTCTTAATAGGAGAAACGGTGGTGTAAAAACTTGCCATCAGGTTATGATTCTTCGAACTATTTAACCCGCGTGTATAAATCATTTGTGCAATAGGATTATTTTGTAATTGATCCCAAGGAATTTTATAACTATACAATCCCTGTGCACCATAAATAGGTAAAAATGGATTAGCTGACTCCATGTTATAAACATCATTCCAATATCCGTTACCGACTGCAATCCCGCTTTTTTCATTATAGGAATAATTAATATTTTCACCTATTTTCCAGATAGTTCGATTCGCATTCGTGATTATATTGTGATCACTGTTAATTCGAAAATTATAACGATCATAATGAGAAGCAACGGGCTTTCCCAGTATCCCATCTTGCGACATAAAGCCAAGGCCTAACGAATAAGTAGACCTTGCACTCCCCCCCGTGATATTTAAGGTATGACTTTGTATCGGAGCATTGGCGTTAGTTATAGCTTGCATCCAATTGGTCCCTTTATCGGTTCCGGCCAAAATAGCCGCTGCATTTGGGACAAGTGGAACTTTTGCTCCATAATCATTCCCATTCAAACTGGTTGCCAAAGTATTGATATTGTACGGTAGCTGTCCCCCATTAACCATCCCTTCGTTGATAACAGCCAAATATTGTTGGGCATTCAATGTATTGGAAGTTTTATACACATTTTGCCATCCATAATATCCATCGTAAGTAACAGTAGGCTTTTCATCAATTCTTCCTTGTTTTGTCGTAATCAATACAACTCCATTAGCAGCACGAGAACCGTAAATGGCAGCCGTTGCATCTTTCAATACATCCACACTTTTAATATCGGATGGAGATAAGTTATCAATGCTTCCAACAACAACACCATCAACAACGTACAAAGGAGTAGAATTGTATATGGTTCCCATTCCACGAATATTGATCTTATAACTATCTCCCGGTTGTCCGTCTGTTTTGGTAAGCTGAACACCTGGTGTACTCCCTTGCAAAGCTCCCAGTGTTGAAACAGTATTCAATTTCTGGATGTCATTACCGCTCACTTGAACGGTAGCACCTGTCATTACTTTCTTTTGCATCGTTCCATACCCGATGGCAACGACTTCGTTCAAGCCGATAGCTTCATCTTCCATGGTGACGTTTACCGATGTGCGATTTCGCACACTGACATCTTGACTTTTCATCCCAACGAAGGAGAATTGCAACATGGCATCAGCCGGTACGCGGCGTATCGTGAAAGCTCCATTTCCATCGGTGATGGTACCCATTGTCGTTCCTTTCACAACAACTGTTACACCAGGAAGAGCGCCCCCTGATTTGTCAACTACTTTTCCGGTCACTGTTTTTTCATTCTGATTTTGGTCTGTTTGAGCAGCCGACGTTCCAGATTTAGTGGCATAAGCGCCAATAGCCGTTCCAAATGTTACTAAAAACAGTAGCATCAGGATTCGTTTCATTTGTTTTGGTAGAGGGATCGTGATGCCTCTACCACCATTCATGGTTCTTTTCATAAATTTGTTCATGTTTTAAATGAATACTTCACCTTTTTCTGTCAGGTGATGGTTGAATAATTATGGATGCAATTTGTTGTTTGTAAACGCTTTATTTGTCAAACTCATACATTTCCTTTCGTTATCAAGATTTGTAATAGTTCGATTAGGAGAGCCTTTTTAGTCGTTTGCATAATTACTGTCGGAAGTTCCGGCTTTTACTATACTTCAGGATGCAATGCTGTGCAATTCAATGCATGACTGATGTAGGGATCGTAACCCAAAACGCTTTTCGAAGTATCGCATCGCAGAAATGATTGATTAAATTCGACAAAGCTGACTTGAGTTTTTACAGATGTGTTAATTGAATTTGTGTAGGTGAGATAGCAGAAGTTTGTGTTACGTCATGGTGTGAAGTAATTTAAAGTTTGACACAGCTAGTTTCTCCTTTTTTATTCGGCTTACTTGTGAATATATAGTTAACGTTATATCTACATTGAAAGCCGAAACCTAAAAACACATTCACAACAATAACTGCTGTGAAGTCAGTTTCCATTTTCAAGTTTGCACGGATGATGACATACAATACAAAGTTGAACCTCGCAAAGGTATATTACTTTGACGCCTTTTTCAAGTACAATTTTAGCAAAGAATGGTACTTTTTTGCGATTTGTTAATCGCGACCTTTTTTAAAGGGAGGAGTGATGCGTGAAGGATTAAACTAATACTTTCTTTCTGTGATAGTTATCTCTGAATTCTTTAGGAGAACACCCTTTGCGCTTGCGGAAGATACGGTTAAAATTAGAAATGTTGTTGAATCCGCTACTGAAACAAATCTCACCAATTGATTGTGAAGAATCAACTAATAGGCGAATGGCGTTCCCTATGCGAATATCTAACAAGTAGTCAGTGACACTTTTCCCAGTGCGTTGTTTGAAAAAACGACTAAAGGAGGCTTCGGTCATGTTCACGCTTTTAGCTAGTTGGGAGAGCCGAATCTCTTCGGTGTAGTGTTGAACTAAATAATCGTGTACTTTTTGAACGCGGCGGCTTTCGATGGTGGATAGTGAGCGGGCAAATGAACTGCTCGAAAGCGTGCGGGCATCATTACTCAATGACAACTCATAAAGCAATGACAAAAAACTTATTACGGCATAAAACCCTTGTTTTTCGTGCGAGAGTGATGTGAGAAGCGAACGAACGGAAAGAATAGTATTCAGAGGAAAAACCAGTCCTTTTTGAGCAAGATCAAGCATTTTCTTAATGCTTTTGAACTGGTTTTTATCAAGCATTCCGGGTGATAACAAATTGGACGAAAATTGAATGGTGATTTCGTGTATTTCATTCGAGGTACACTGATAGTTTTCCCATGTGTGTTCCAGCTCTTTACCCGAAATCAACACTAAGTCGTAGCCACCGATGATTTCAATCGAATCGCCTACAATGCGGCGGGTTCCTTCTGCATGTTCAACGTAATTGAGTTCGCAATCTGCATGTTTGTGAAGCGGGAAAGTGAAGGTTGCTTTGGTGCGATCGACTATATAGAAGCAATCCTTTTCAGAAAGCGGCGTAATCTCTTGAAGAATGGTTGGAGCAAACATGATACTTTTTTATCATTTTAAGGTGCTTGCAAAGATAATGCTATTTCTTATTTTTCGGCATCGTGGACGAAAAATAAAATAGCCTCCGTTAAGTCATTTATCTACTGATTTTATTCGAAACGCTTGCGCCGGATAAGATAGTATAGAAAAGCAAAAATAACGAGTAAAAGTAAGGGAGTCAACACGTTGATCAATTGCCAGGCCGTTTTTCCTTCCGTGATAGCCAAATGGTTAAGTAACCTGAGTTTGAATTGTCGTGAACGAAGACTCATCCAACCATCCTGATCGCTTAAGTATTGCACGGCGTTGACAATAAAAGCCCGATTACTGTATTGCCTGTTTGCGTAGCGGTCGAATCCTAACGGTAATGCCTGGAGTTTTCCTTGTTCATCCTGCACGTCATTGCGAATAATATCACCATTGGCAATTACGATCATTCGCGTTGGCTGACTACTTTGTGCAATTGGTCCTTTTTGATCAATTCCCTGAGGCACCATTCGATTGGCAAAATCGGAAGTAAATGTACCCGAAAGAGACACAGCAACCGGTACATTTTGCTTGTTGAAATAGCGCTGATCTTGTGCGTCGGGCAAATGCTTTAAGTCGATAAATGCTGGTGGGGCTAATATATGTGATGCGTTGGAAGTGACTAAAAGAATATCGGCTTTAGTGCGAACGGAATCACCTACTAAATTGATTGACGATGCAAAATTGGCTTTGACGGCGCCAAGATTGTGTGTGATAGGACTAAAAGGTGACGTCAAAAGCAACGGTGAGAAAAACCACGGCATAGGTTTAAATTGAGGTTGTTCGTTGACGCTGGCCACATTTACCGGAATGTTGACGCATTGAACATCTTCCACAATATCAGGGTTTATGCGAACACCATAACAAAAGAGTTGATCGCTGAGATTCACATCAAGAGGAAGGATGGTGGCTTGCCCGTTGCGCGAGAGGTTTTGCGTATCAATATTGGTCCCATCCACCAACCATAATACACGACCACCATGCATAATATATTGATCGATAATGAATTTCTCTTGTTCGGTGAAAGGTATTCGTGGTTTGGCAATGATGACCACTTTGAATGGATCGAGCGCTGCTGGGTCTGTTCCAAGTGTGCCTCTGTCAATTTCAAAGTAACGGCTTAAAGCAGTGGAAGCATCATACACTTCAGCTTCCGAAAGTTCACCGTTTCCTTCTAAAAAAGCGATTTTCTCAATCTCGGTTGTTTCTAACCGGCGAATGGCATCTGTTATTTGATACTCAAGTTCTTCAGTGGACGCATTCAGGTTTTCTTCGCCCGAATTTCCCGGGATATTGACTAATAAGTTAACCGGTACGGTGTCTCGATGCGCTATCACTTCCGCCCATGGAAAAATCACTTTTTCAACTGATTTGCCATTTCCATCTTTTTCATATACCGTGGTGGCATGCAACCCTCGTTTTTCTAAAGCAGCATAAGCTCTGTTTTGTGCTTCGGTTGACGACGCTTTTGTTGGATCAATAAACTGAACGGCAATCGGTTGTTTTGAATATGCCTTTAGCTCGTCCAAGAGATTTGAGGTTGCCTGCTTGAGTTGCAAAAAACCGGCATTCAGATCACCATCTAAATAGACGTTTACTTGAATAGGTTCTTTCAACGATTGCATCAGTTTTTTTGTGTTCTCTGCAAGAGAATAACGCTTTTCGGAAGTCAAGTCAAGACGGAAGAAAAAGCGATGCGACAACATGTTTGCAGCCACGATGAACGCCACGACGAGCATGGTTTGAATAAAGAGCGACTGCGTTGCTGAAACATGCTTTAAAAACCGCATAGAAGACAGATTGATCAAGTTTATAAAAGAGAAAGAATTGGATTAGACAATGACTGCCAAGAATTTTACCGGACGATTGTTGCGCGCTTGCATGCCATGGATAAGTTCTGCATTAAAATAGATGGCGTCGCCTTCTTCCAATATCAGTAGTTTCCCATTGATTTGCAACGTCATGCTCCCTTCGAGCACATAATTGAATTCTTGGCCTGCATGTGCATTTGTCGGGAACGGAGCATCAGACGGTTCAACAGTTACAATAAACGGATCTCCACTTCTGTTTGAAAATCCCGCTGCTAATGATTCATATTTGTATGCTTTGCTCCGTTCTAAGGCCACACCTTGCCCTTTTCGGGTAACATAGTAAGAATTCATGCGTGGTTCATCTCCAAAGAGCAAAGTAGTCATCTCTATCCCGTAACGCGATGCGATGGTATGCAACAACCCGACAGGAATGTCTTTTTCTCCGCTTTCGTATTGCATATACTCACTTTCACATAGATCACACGACGCAGCCATCTCTTTAATGTTAATGACTAAGTCTTCACGTAAACCGCGCATCCGCTCTGCAATTTGTTTTATTTGTTCGTTCATAGCCGATGTGATTATTTGTTGACCAGTTTATTTTGACACGAGAAGTGTGATACACTTGCTCAAGCTATCTTCCCAATGAGCAATGGGAATGTGAAATGTGGTTTTGAACTTTGCTTTGTTCAATACACTATAAAACGGACGCGGCGTCTTGGCGGGATAAGCTGACGATTCAATGGGTTGAACATCGCATGTTATTCCGGCAAGACGATGAATGGCAACTGCGAAGTCGTACCAACTGCAAACACCTTCGTTGGAGAAATGATAAGTGCCTGTTTTGAAGGTCGATTCGTCTTCGATGGATTGGCGCACAATTTCTAAAATAGCAGCAGCTAAATCGGCAGCATACGTTGGGGTTCCTATTTGGTCGTAAATGACAGATAATGTATCACGTTCTTTGCCCAATTTTAGCATGGTTTTCACAAAGTTGTTGCCAAACGCTGAGTAAAGCCACGAAGTGCGAAGGATCACAGCATCCATGCAAACCCGTAACAATTCTTCTTCCCCTTCAGCTTTTGATTTCCCATATACCGTATCAGGGGCGATCTGCATATCTTCGGTATATGGGCGATAAGCTTTCCCGTTGAAAACATAATCGGTGGAAACGTGGATTACTTTGCAGCCAATGGAGGCGGCTACTTCGCCAAGATTGCGCACCGCATCGCGATTGATAGCATAGCACTGTTCAACATCGTCTTCCGCTTTGTCAACTGCCGTGTAAGCCGCACAATTAATGATAAAATCGACAGGTTGATTGGCTAAAAACCTTTCCAAAGCTTCTTTATTGCAAATGTCCAACGTGTCAACATCGGTGAATAAAAAACCCACCCCGTCCATGGTTGACGCAAGTTGTTGCAACTCGCTTCCTAATTGACCGTTTGAACCGGTTACTAAAATTTTATTCATGATTTTGAGTTTATTACAAGGTTGTTGCCAAAAATAAGGTTCAATCTAACGTCGTTAATACGTGAAATTCATTTCGGCTTGGTTGAGTATGGGATGGACGCGATCTTTTCCTGAAACGATTGCTTTGTCGGCAGGAATATGCCAATCAATAGCTAATGCCGGATCATCAAAACGGATACCACGCTCAAGCGATGGATCGTAATATTGATCACATTTGTAACTAAAAATTGCTGTTTCGCTTAGCACTGAAAACCCGTGCGCAAAACCTTTTGGAATGAGAAAATGCGTCTTGTTTTCGTCCGATAGTTCTATGCCAAACCATTGTCCAAAAGTGGGTGAACCTTTGCGCAAATCGACAGCAACATCCCATACGTTACCAACAATAACTGAGACTAACTTGGTTTGACTATGTGGATCGAGTTGATAATGCAAACCACGAATGACGCCATAACTTGATTTCGATAGATTATCCTGACAAAAATCAATATTGATACCTTGTTCCGAAAGCTGTTTCTTGTTGTAATGCTCCATAAAGAAGCCACGTTCATCTTTAAAAAACCGGTTTTGAATAATGAGTAAATCGGGAATTGAGGTATTAATTATATCCATATTCTTTGGGTTCGTGAGCAATTTTGAGTAAATATTGACCATAATGATTTTTGAGCAACGGTTGCGCCAACCTGATCAGTTGTTCTTGATCAATAAATCCCATACGAAAAGCGATTTCTTCGAGACAGGCAACCTTTAGCCCTTGCCTGTTTTCAATGGTTGCAATGTAATTAGAGGCTTCCAACAAACTATCGTGAGTGCCGGTATCCAACCACGCCATTCCACGTCCAAGCATTTTGAGTGAAAGTCGATCTTCTTCTAAATAGAGCCGATTCAGGTCGGTGATTTCCAATTCGCCGCGTGCCGATGGTTTGAGTGATTTGGCTTTTTCAACCACATCATTTCCGTAAAAATAGAGTCCTGTCACGGCGTAATTCGATTTTGGCTTTGTGGGTTTCTCTTCCAAGCTCAACACACGACCTTGCGCATCAAATTCAGCCACGCCGTATCGTTCGGGATCGTTGACATAGTAGCCGAAAACGATAGCGCCATTGCGGAGCATAGCAGCCTCCATCAGTTGAGATGAAAGATTATATCCATAGAAGATGTTATCTCCCAAAATCATACAAACAGGGCTATCGCCGATAAACGCTTCACCAATCAAAAAGGCTTGTGCTAATCCATCGGGAGATGGTTGTATGGCATAAGAAATGTTCAGCCCAAATGCCGTACCATCTTCGAAGAGGTCTTGATAGAGATGAATATCTTGGGGTGTGGAAATAATCAAAATTTCGCGAATCCCGGCTAACATCAATACTGACAATGGATAATAAATCATCGGTTTGTCGTATACCGGCAAAATCTGTTTGGAAATGGTTTTGGTAACCGGATAAAGCCGTGTACCTGAGCCACCTGCTAAAATGATTCCCTTCATGGCGTTTTGTTTAATGAGTGAAGTTTGAATTGGTTGAAACAAATCAATGCAAAAGTATGTAAATGATGCGATGTTTGGTGAAGGAGTCGTTTTTTTAACGCAATTTACCACCCAAAAGCGATTTCGTCATCCATCCACTTGCCTTGTGCTTTCATTACCTGTTCCAATACGTCGCGAGCGCAACCCTGACCACCCAGAAACGGCGAGACATAGAGCGAAAGCGCCTTAATTTCAGGTGCTGCATCGGCAGGACAAACCGGAATCCCAACATGATTCATCACCACATAATCCGGGATGTCGTCTCCCATATACAGAACTTCTTCTTTTTGAAGGGTATGAAGTTCCATGAAATGGGTTAAATCTTTCATCTTAATTTGTGACGCCATGTAGATGTCAGTCACGCCGAGCCGCTCAAAGCGCAAACGAACGGCTTCGGTGTTTCCTCCGGTAATGATCGCAACATAAAATCCTTTTTTGATGGCATGTTGAATGGCATATCCATCTTTAATGTTTACCATACGCATCGGTTCTCCCGACGGATGAAGCGGAATGGTCGAACTCGACAAAACGCCATCGACATCAAAAACGAATGCTTTAACCTGCGTAAGTAGTTCTTTGAAATTTGCCATGATTGTTGGTGCTGTGCTCTGTTTTACCAATTTGGATAAAGGTTATTTTTGAGCAAGAAATGGAATTGTGAGAAATAAAAAAAGGCCAATTGTTTGAATATCAAACTACCGGCCTTCCTTTTGGTTGTCCCGCGAAGATTTGAACTCCGACTAACAGAACCAAAACCTGCTGTGCTACCATTACACCACGGGACAAAATTGCTTTCCTCATAAAAGCGCTGCAAAGTTAATAGAATATTATGTTCCCACAAAATTTTCCCACAAAATTTTATTTCCTTCTTGCAATTTCTATTTAACAACCGATTAATTAGCTTAAATTCAATTGATTATAATCTATTTGCGACTATTTATAGGCAATTATCAATGACTGCTTTACGAATTTTCCTTTTCGTCGGAATTCTTTTTCGGCCATAATTTTTTCCCCCATTGAATGGGTTGGGTAATATCCTCCAACTGCGGCATCAGGTTTCGCAAGGAATGAAACGACTCATCAGGCGCCGGGGAATCCCCAAATTGTTCGGGAAATGTGAGCAAATAACTGGTGTGCCGTAAATATTGGGTCAAAATATTGGGTAATTCGTCAAAAGAAGGTTGATAGGAAAGCGTCGATTTTCTGGCTAACACGAAAATGATAAAATCATTGATTCTGACATGATGTAATCGTTTAGGAAGTTCTTCCCACGTGTTCATGTTACGATGTGAAATTGACAGGGACGCATGTTTTTCTCCGGCGATTTTTTTCACTGCTTTGAATGTTTCGATGGTAGCGTGCACCACCATCGATGCTCCTGCTTGGGTTGCAAGAGCCAGGAAATGAGTGCAGTTTCTAATAAAACCTACTTCTAATTCCGCATTAACAGGTAGAAACACAACGATGCGAGAGATGGTGGAGAGTGGCTGCGAAGGTTTATAAATCATTAATGTTCGGTTGGTAGCGCTACGCAATGTTTCCCCCATCAATCCCAAAAACGAATCGGATAGTTTGCTTTTTTGATGCAATCCAATGAGAATATCAGTACAATTTTGTTCAATGGCAGTGTGGATGATACCGCTGGAAACATTCACATCAAAACGGACAAGCGGTTCTATGTGATGTTCGGAAGATGAAGCTATTTTGGATGCCCGTTCTAACAATTCACTATTATTGGCGGATTTTGTAGCATCGCCAACTACAGTTAGTGCATACAAAGTACTGCGCGAGGATGACTGTTGAATCATAAGCGCCAATTCTATCAACCGATCTACTGTATCAGGATTTGAAAGTGAGATTAGTATCCGCTCCCGTTTCTTCTTTTGCAATGAATCATTCTCTTGATCTCTGGCTTTCAATGCTAATTGACGCGCCGCTTTTTCAGTAATAAAAGAACTGATGATGGAAGAAAAAAGTATAACCAGTATCGTTCCGTTTAACACATGAGCGGAGATTAACCGTATCGGTGATCCATCAGGATTTTGCCCAATGATGATGTTATATCCCACCATAACGCCCGCCAGAATAGCCGCTGCATGGGCGCTGCTCAATCCGAAAATCATCGCTCCTTCTTCTTTGGACAATCGTAACGAGACTCGCGTCAGCATGGCAGCTAACCATTTACTCGAAATAGCAACAATGGCCATTACACCTGCAACTATCAGTGCTTCGTAGCCATTGAAGAGCACTCGATAATCGATCAACATGCCCACTCCGATTAAGAAAAATGGTATAAAGAAGGCGTTCCCTACAAATTCGAGCCTGTTTTTCAAAGGAGATATGTTTGGGATCAAGCGATTTAATGATACCCCTACCAAAAATGCGCCTAACACGCCTTCCAATCCGGCTAACTGAGCTAAAAACCCACCTAAGAAGACCATGGCTAAGACAAAGATAAATTGCAAAATACTGTCTTCTATCTTCTTCATAAAAAGACGTGTCACAATAGGGAATACACCTATCACCAAAAGTCCGAACACGGCAATCTTAGCTGCCCACAGTAACATAAACAAACGATCCATTGTGCCTTTGGAAAGTGCAGCAATAATAGCAATAGTAATCAGCATCATGGTGTCTGTCAATATCGTACCACTAACCGTGATCGTCACAGCCCTGTTTTTTGTAACGCCATATCGGCTCACAATCGGATAAGCAACCAATGTTTGAGTGGAATACATCGAGGCGACAAAAATAGACGCCAACATGCTGAAATGTAACAGATAGTAGCTGGTAATAAATCCTATTCCTAAAGGGATGAAGAAGGTGAACAACCCAAACAACAGCCCTTTTCCTCTGTTTTGTCTGAAATCATTCATGTCCATATCCAATCCTGCTAAGAAAAGGATATAAAGAATGCCCACATTGCCAAAAAGTTTGAAACTTTCGTCGTTGGGTAGCAGATCAAACCCTTTGGGGCCGAGCAAAACTCCTGCTGCGATTAATCCTACTATGTACGGTATGCGCAACCGCTGTAAAAGAAGTGGCGAAAATAAGATAACAAGCAACACCACCGCAAAAATTAAGGTGGGATTTTCTAACGGAAGATGCAGGTTTATGTTAGGAAAATCCATGTGATCATGTCGGTTGGTTGCATACTGAATGCTTACAAAGTTTCTTCTGTTTCTCTTTTTTTAAGCTGATTTTCAAGCTCGGAGATTTTTGTTTCTTGATTGTAAATGGTAGTTAGCAATGCGTTTAATTCTTCATTGTCAATGCTTGATGGATATTGCTCTTTGACACGATTGATAAAGTCGGAAAGAATATTCATGAAATTGGTAAAAGCATCATAAGGCGATTCATAATTTGGCCATACCACAAAGCTATTCCATGGTTTTGTGGTCATAAAGTGAAAATGATCTGATGTTTGCAAACAGAGCCAATCGTGTTTCAGCGCGCGGTCTGAACAAAGACGGACGCGTTCGCCTAAAGCATACAGTTTTTGTAGCGCTTCTGTCTGCATGATATTTCCCGTCCAATGACTGATGTCTTTTTCTTCTCCGCTCCAAGAATGAGGATACAACACTTCAATAGGAGAAATGGGATTGTATTTTTTAGATAGATCACTTGGCGTGGAAAAGGTGATCCTGTTGGCAAGGGCTTGATAGGGAATTGCTTTTAGAAATTCAAAAATCCCGCTTTCAGGCTTTTGTCGTTCTCCAAAGGTTTGATAACCCATAAAAATATTGAATATTTGTTCCTGTGTATCAGTCGCTTTGATCCATCCCATCAGTTTTTCTGCTGTCAACGGAAACTCGTTCCAGCTCCAGTCCGAAAAACGATACCCAATGTCGTTACTTAATCGCATGTTCCGAACCAAAATTTTCAGTTGAGGTATCGTGGGATGTCCATAGAGAAAGTTGGGGCTTTTCCATCCCAACACTTGCTTCGCGCCTTCAGTTAAGATGGTTGTAAAGCCTAAATCATAGATCATTTGCCCTATTTCATCCGAGTAGATCATCTCCGTATTCCGAAATGTTGTAGGATGAATTCCAAACAACTCATGCATTATATTGCTATGTTGCTGTACTTGTTGAACAAATTCTTCTGGATCAAACAATGCCGCTAAAGAATGCGAATAGGTTTCTGCCACAAACTCCACATTGCCTGTTTTAGCCAGTTCCGTAAAGCTGGCCATTACTTCCGGGGCAAATTGCTCAAATAATTCAACGCTCAAGCCAGAAATCGAGAATGCAACTTTAAATTTACCTTTTGAACTTTTTATCAAATCCAACAAAAGTTGATTGGTTGGTAAAATAGAGTTTTGTGCAAGGCGCTGCACGTTCGCTTCGTTGACAAAGTCATCATAGTAGTAATGATCTTTGTCGATCTCTAAAAATCGATATCGTCGAAGTAGCATGGGTATATGCACCTGGAAATAAAAGCAAATGGTTTTCATTATAAGATAGTTTTGTGGTTAAAGGCGTTGAGTAGATATTGAATTAGGATGATGTAAAAATTCGGGTTTTTCAAAAAACAGAAAAAGAAGATTGAGAAAGGATTCCTTGAACTTTTGTTTCAAATTATAGGTGGATTTATCCACTTCAGTACACTTGTTTCCCACAAAAGTAATTTATTTTTCAGCAAATCACAAAAAAAAATGACACCTGCTTTATCAGAGGTGTCACTGTAAGGCGCTAAAAGAAAACTAAAGCATTTTGATAAATGCCCTTCGTGTCTTAACGTGCGTTGAATCAAAGCTTTCCCATAGCGTCGATACTTTTTGATTGGTTTCCAATTCAGGATTGCTTTCTGCATACACAATGCCGCACCGAGCATATTCAGGTATTAACTCAGCAAACAGTAACGCGCTGGCTCCTTTTATTTGGTAATCGGGGCGTACAGCCATCAGATACAGATCGACAACCTCATTTTTCAGGTAAAGGGCTTTTAGTAAATGGATAAACCCAAATGGGAACAGTCTTCCTTTGGCTTTTTGCAATGCTTTGGTCAGGCTGGGCAAAGAAAATCCAAAAGCAATGACTTCATCGTCCTTATTTACAATGACGCTGATAAAGTTGAGGCGCACTAACGTCAAATAGAGTTTGATGTAAAATTGAATCTGATCATCAGAGAGCGGAGAGTAGCTATATAAATCGTTATAGCAAGTGTTCAACAAGTCGAAAATTTTCTTCCCGTATTGTTTTTCCAATGCTTTCGACGAGCGAAAATGTTTTGCTTCCAACTGGTGCTTGTCTTTGACTATTTTGGCAATGCGAAAATGTTTTTCGGGAAAAACGCTTGGGATCTGGATATTGTATTCTTTCCAATCAATATCTTTGAGATAACCTAATGCGGTTAGGTGTTCTGGATAATAAGGGAAATTGTAATTTGTCGCCATCGTTCCCGGACGATCAAAACCATAAACAAGCATCCCCTCGCGATCTAAGTCGGTAAATCCCACAGGCCCATGAATAGCGGTCATCTTTTTCTCTTTTGCCCATTTTTCCACGGCATCCAACAAGGCACGCGTCACTTCCAGATCATCAATCATATCGAGCCATCCAAAGCGGGCATGATGATAGTTCCATCGCTCATTCGCACGGTGATTGATAATGCCGGCAACCCGGCCTACCATCTTGTCTCCCTTGAATGCCATAAAATAGCGAGCTTCGCAAACTGCAAACGAAGGGTTTTTTTCTTTGCTCAACACGGTCATATCATCCATTAGAAGCGGAGGCGCTGCGTATGGGTGATTTGAATAAAGACAAATGCCGAACAAAACAAATTGCTTCAACTCCCTTTTGGTGGTAACTTCTCTAATTTCTATTGACATGAGTGTTTTTCTTGTGGCTGCAAAGATACAAAAAAAGCCATTAAGCAAACAGGCCATTCCGATTGGGGATGGCCTGTTTTAATAATTTGATAAAGAAATATTTAGTTGTTTTCTGGGCGAAGCTTACGTACTACTGCACCAGCTTGCCACATTTCGCTGTTACGCATTGAAGCTAACTCTTCTTCCAATTTTACGCGATAGTCTGGTTGGCTGTTCGAGTCGATAGAGCGTTGAGCTTCGTTGCCACAAGCCACTTCCGAATAGAGTTTTTCGAAAACCGGTTTAGCAGCATCGCGAAATGGCTTCCACCAGTCGAGTGCACCACGTTGTGCCGTGGTGGAGCAGTTAGCATACATCCAATCCATCCCGTTTTCAGCCACTAAAGGCATCAACGATTGCGTCAGCTCTTCCACTGTTTCATTGAATGCTTCGGAAGGCGTGTGGCCGTTGGCGCGTAACACATCGTATTGTGCTGCAAAAATGCCTTGGATAGCACCCATAAGCGTGCCTCTTTCGCCAGTCAAATCAGAATAAACTTCGCGTTTAAAAGTGGTCTCGAACAGGTATCCTGATCCTACTCCAATTCCAAGTGCAACAACCCGTTCGTAAGCATGACCTGTGGCATCTTGAAAGATGGCGTACGATGAATTCAGCCCGCGACCTTGCAAAAACATGCGTCGTAAAGATGTCCCTGATCCTTTGGGTGCAATTAAAATCACGTCAACATCTGCCGGTGGAATGATGTTCGTACGTTCTTTATATGTAATGGCAAAACCATGAGAGAAATAGAGCGCTTTACCTGCCGTTAAATGCTTTTTTACCAAAGGCCAAACAGCAATTTGAGCTGCATCAGAAAGTAAATATTGAATAATAGTTGCGCGTTGGCAAGCTTCTTCAATTTCAAACAATGTTTGTCCCGGTACCCAACCGTCAGCAATGGCCTTGTCCCATGTTTTCGAATCTTTACGTTGACCAATAATCACATTGAACCCATTGTCGCGCAAATTCATACTTTGTCCTGGGCCTTGCACGCCATATCCAATCACCGCGATGACCTCTTTTTTCAATATTTCCCGTGCTTTTTCCAAAGGAAATTCCTCGCGGGTAACTACATTTTCGTTGACGCCGCCAAAATTCATTACAGCCATATTACTTCGTTTTAAGTTGATAAAAGTATTTAACCCCTTCCTTTTCAGGAAAGTTTTGTTTTGATTTAATTTTTAGCCCATTGCAATTGTACTTTGCAAAGCACCTCCTGGTTTTGCCGATTGATTTGAAACTGGTCTTTTCCATCGTCATCTTTACGATAAAGAGACACTTCTTCGCCGTAAAACGCCTCATGCAAGAAATTGACATCAAATCGTTTGATCGTATGCTCGGCATGCCAATCCACAGAGTACTCGTTGAGAACCCATTGTAAATACTTCATGCTGTTGACGTGCTTGTTAAAATCAATATCACTGTATTGGGTCTGACGCGTACTGATCAGGTTTCCTTCCACTGATGGCAGTTTGGCCGGCGGTGCAATGGGAATCGGATTTCCGCTAATAAAATGCGATAACGAAGGAATTGCTTCTAAATCAATAGGTTTTCGCGTATTTAAATCAATCATTGCCCAGTTGGTCGTGGCATATCCAATCGGGACGTTTTGTTCGTTCCGAAGGATAAAGTTTCGCGTTGTTGAGGCTCTGCCAATAGTTTCAATCCATGTTTCAATCGTGATTTGCTGATAGATTTTAGGCATCTCAATCATCTCGGTGGCCATTCGGATTAAAACCCAAGTATGATGATCAGGATGAAGTTCACGAATACCAAATCCGTTGTCATCTGCATTTTTTCCGGCTGCCTGAAGGATGTAATCTCCCAACGATGAAGCAAGAATCTGCTCCGTGAAATCACCATCTTGCGGTTGTAGTTGAAATGTATATCGGCCTATTAATCCCATCGTGACACAATTGCTGTTTCCTTACAATACGATCGATTATCGTTGTTCTTGGTTGAAAAATGGAAGCTAATTTCCATGCAAAGGTACACTTTTTTAAGCAAATCGCTTTATTTTGAATCACACTTTTCAACAAAACCCTATTTTCTTCGTTTTTGAACATGCGATTTGTGATCAGATGGAGAGAATCCTGAACGATTATTTCGTTGTTCATGGATGGATAAAAGTTTATCAATCAAATCGTTTCTGTTCATACTACGTAAGTCATTCAAAATGGCTTGGTGAAATTCGGGCTTATACCAAAAAAAGAACTTTTGCTGTGCCATTTTTTCATCGGAGCGCTTCGGCGTTTTCACAGATTCTCCTGTGTACGGATCGATGCCTGAGTAATACATTTCCGTTGACAATGTCATTGGCGTAGGCGTAAAATCCTGCACTTGTTCCAATTTAAAATGGAGCGATTTGGTTATGACAGCCAATTCGGCCATGTCCATTGTGCTGCATCCTGGATGGCTTGAAATAAAATAGGGAATAAGTTGTTGTTTCAAATTGGCTTCGCGGTTGATGCGCTCAAATTGTTGCTGAAACTGTTTGAATAAAGCAAACGAAGGTTTACGCATAAGCGTCAACACCTTGTCCGATGTGTGTTCGGGCGCCACCTTCAATCGACCTGAAACGTGGTGTTGAATCACTTCCCGCGTATAATCCGCGAGGCTTTGATCTACTTCGGAATCGCCACTTTGTTGAAGAAGTAAGTCGTAACGGATTCCGCTGCCGATAAAACTTTTTTTGATGTATGGCAAACGATCAACTGCACCGTAAAGTCGCGTCATCCGGGAATGATCGCGTTGCAGGTTCTTGCAGATGGCAGGAAAGATGCATGAAGGACGTTTGCACGATAGGCACATCGTTTGGTTTGAGCCCCGCAGTCCGTACATATTTGCCGATGGCCCGCCCAAATCGGTGAGGATGCCTTTGAAGTCGGGCAACGTACTGATTTGTTCGATTTCTTGCAGAATAGACTTTTCAGAACGTGATAACACCTGTTTCCCTTGATGCATGGAGATTGTACAAAAAGAACAACCGCCAAAGCAACCCCGATGCGTATTAATCGAAAAACGAATCATATCGTAGGCAGGAATCCGCTTATCCCGATATTTTGGATGTGGTAGTCTCGTGTATGGTAATTCATAGGTTGCATCAATCTCTTCTTGTGACCATGTTACGTAAGGTGGATTAACCACTACCACCTGATTATTATATCGTTGAGTCAGTCGCGCCGCTACCATTTTATTCGATTCCTCTTCGATAATCCTGAAATTATGTGCTGATTTTCGTTTGTCAGCAACGCATTCTTCATGAGAATGGAGTGCAATCGTTTCACTTTCCAATGTCGCGATTTCTTCTTTAAGCGGGATTACGAATGCAGTTTGAGGAATGGTTTGAAGGCTGTGTATAGACTGGTTATTGTTAAGTGATCGGGCAATTTCAAGGATGGATTTCTCTCCCATGCCATAGACTAACATATCAGCTTTGCTATCGAGCAAAATACTTTTTTTTAGCTGATCCGACCAATAATCATAGTGAGTAAAGCGGCGCATCGATGCTTCGATGCCTCCAATAATTACGGGGACTTCGGGGAACAGTTGTTTCAAAATATTGGAATAGGCCACAGTCGTGTAGTCAGGCCGAAAGCCGGCTACTCCGCCCGGGGTGTAAGCATCATTAGAACGAAGTCTTTTATTGGCTGTGTAATGATTAACCATGGAATCCATGCAACCGGCTGAAATGCCAAAAAAGAGACGTGGAATTCCCAACTTCTTAAAGTCTCGAAGGTCATCTCTCCAATTAGGCTGTGGCACTATAGCCACCCGCAATCCTTCAGCTTCCAATGTACGACCTATCACTGCAGTTCCAAACGAAGGGTGATCCACATAGGCATCGCCCGAGAAAAGAATGACATCCAACGTATTCCAACCTCGCTGTTCTACCTCTTTTTTTGTTGTGGGGAGCCAAGTGGCATGTAAAGTTTTTTGCAACAACGGATTCATTGCGTGCATATTCTCTGGTAATATGCACTTTGTTTATTAAATAATTAACATGGCATCGCCATAAATTCCGAATCGATATCCTTCGTCAATGGCTATTTGATAGGTTTTCATTACTTGATCGTATCCACCAAAAGCGCAAGTGGCCATAAGTAGCGGAGAATATGGAAGATGTAAATTTGCAATAAGGCTGTCCGTGACGCCAAAATCATACGGGGGAAAAATGAATTTATTCGTCCATCCGTCAAAAGGTTTTATTGTGCCGTTGGTACAGGCACATGTCTCAATGGCACGCATCACGGTTGTTCCGACTGCACAAACGTTTCGATTCATCTCTTTCGCACGGTTCACAATATCAGCCGTATCAGGAGTTACCAACATCTGCTCGGAATCCATTTTGTTTTTTGTCAGATCTTCCACATCAATGTCGCGGTAGTTGCATAGTCCTGCATGTAACGTGAGAAAAGCAAAATTAACGCCTAATATCTCAAGCCGTTTCATCAACTCGCGGCTAAAATGCAAGCCTGCTGTGGGCGACACAACAGCACCTTCATTACGTGCAAAAATAGTTTGGTAGCGATTGGCATCTTCCGGCTCTACATTGCGCGGAATAAAGCGGGGCAGCGGCGTTTCTCCCAATGCGTAAAGTGTTTTGCGAAATTCTTCATATTCACCATCATACAAAAAACGAACAGTACGTCCCCGTGATGTCGTATTGTCGATTACTTCGGCCACTAATTCATTGTTTTGCCCAAAATAGAGTTTGTTGCCTACACGTATTTTGCGAGCAGGATCGACCAACACGTCCCACATACGAAGGTTATGATTCAACTCGCGAAGTAAAAAAACTTCAATTTTAGCATCTGAATTGTCTTTGGTACCGTATAACCGAGCCGGGAAGACACGCGTGTCGTTAAAAACAAACACATCTTGATCGTTGTAATAAGAGAGGATGTCTGTAAAATAGCGATGTTCAATTTCCCCTGTTTTGCGGTGGAGAACAAGAAGGCGAGATTCGTCTCTGTGTTTGGTTGGATAAAGAGCGATAAGTTCGTCGGGTAGTTTGAATTTGAACTGGGAAAGCTTCATAATATGAATAAGTTAGATAATAAAGAATCTCGCGATTATTAATTAAGCCTGTCAAAGATAATGGGTAGTGCCAAAAAAATCAGATTACATATAGGCAAATTGTGTGCAAAAGTACACTTTGCGGATAGGCAAAGTCAATAGATGGACGGTTAAATTACCGTAACATTTAATTGACAATGTAATAAAACGACGATTTAAGGCTCCTTTTGTGGTAATTTAAGGAGCTGCTCGAAAGCTTCCAGCGTCATACATTGATTAATTGTGCAATCGCCGATACGGGTCCGTGTAAGTGCAGTGAGGTGAGCTCCACTGCCAAGTGCTTGACCAATGTCACGGGCTAATGCCCGAATGTAAGTCCCTTTACTACAAACGATACGCAGCTTTAGCGTAGGTAATTGAAATGATAGTATTTCTAGTTCCTCAATTACTAAGATTTTGGAAGCCAACTCCACCTCAGCCCCTTTGCGTGCATATTCGTAAGCTCGTTTCCCCTCCACTTTCACGGCTGAATATACAGGTGGAATTTGTTCTATCGTGCCGATGAATTTTTGCAAACGCTCTTCCACCAATTCACGGGTAATGTGGTTTGTTGAAAATTCTTCGTCGATCTCAGTTTCAAGATCAAATGATGGTGTTGTGGCTCCAAGAAAAAGCGTTGCCACATATTCTTTAGTTTGATATTGAAATGTTTCGATTTTCTTTGTGGCGCGCCCTGTGCAAACAATCAACACGCCAGTAGCCAATGGATCGAGCGTTCCTGCGTGTCCTACTTTTATTTTCTTAATATTTAATTGTTTACTGATCAGCCAACGCACTTTATTTACCAAACTAAAAGAAGTCCAGTGCAGAGGTTTGTCAAAATAAAGAACTTCTCCTTCGATAAAATCCATGTAAAAAGGGATCGTGCCCAAATAGCGCTGTTTTTAAAAATCGACGTGAACGTGCATTAATAGCAATACAATGATAATGAAGCCAAAAACGATGCGATAGTATCCAAAAAATTTGAATCCATGTTTGGTCAAGTAAGCAATAAATCCCTTTATAGCAAAAATAGCGACTACAAAACCGATGAAATTCCCTGCAGCAAGAACAACGATGTTGTGATGTGTCAGAATTTCAGGAGTTTTTCGGTACGCATCCCATAAACTTACAACAAAGGCGCCTGCTAAAGTTGGCACTCCTAAGAAAAATGAAAATTCTGCAGCAGCTTTGCGGGTCAATTTTTGTTGCATGCCACCAATGATGGTTGCACCACTTCGACTCAATCCCGGCAACACAACGGATAGAATTTGGTAAACCCCAATAATCCATGCCTTTTTGTTTGGAATTTCTTCTTCTTTGTCAATGGTCGGATTCTTAAACCATTTGTCAACAAATAAAAGAACGAATCCGCCGGCAAACATAGTAAATGCCACGACTAAAGGCGTTTGTATAGCTTCGTCAATGTAGCTTTTTAGCAAAAGGCCTACCACGGCTGAAGGGATTAAGGCATAAAGAAGTTTCAGGTAAAAATGCCAACTTCTGAAATCGATAAACTTTCGCCAGTAAACGACAATAACCGATAAAATAGTTCCAAACTGAATGTTTTCAATAAACAATTTGGTAAAGTCGCTTTTTTCAATATTCATAAAGGCTGAAGCCAAAGCCATGTGGCCTGTTGATGAAATGGGTAAAAATTCCGTAAGGCCTTCGATGACCGACAGTACTAAAGTGTGTAGCCAGGTCATTTAGTCACCTCCTTTTTATTACGCCACATGATGGCTACAAACATGAATAAAAATCCGAATAATGAAATCATCGGGCCAACGGTAATGCGGCGAGTGCTGAAAATTCTAGGATTGAAAACACTGCCCGAATTGCTACCTGTCATCAATAAAAATCCGGTAACGATTAACACGATGGAGATACCTATCAATATCCAATTGATTTTGCCGAGAGCAAAGTCTCGTTGATTTTGAATCTCCTCTTTTACTACATCTGGCTTGGCGTTCTTTTTCATTGGAGGGTGTTTAATGTGTATAAAAGTCTTTTTCTAAATGTAATACATGTCGTTGGCTTTCATTCTTATATAGCGGTTCACGGCAAACAGGGCAGCCAAAAAACTGATGATCAACCCAAATAAAATCACCACACCGCTTACCATAAGCGCTATACGAAGATGGTACAGATCAAAGTTGGTACCTAAGGCAATTTGAACGTAGTAAACTGAAATTCCCAGCAAAATTAATGCAATGACAGCGGCAATAAGTCCATTCCACAAATAACGCCACACAAAAGCGCGACGAATAAACCATGCCCGTGCGCCTACCAAACGCATTGTGTTGATGACAAATCGTTTGGAGTAAATGCTGAGACGTATGGTGTTGTTTAATAAAACAATTGAAATAAAAATAAGAATTGCTGCAATTCCTATCAAAAAATAGCCTGTTTTTTTTAGATTATCGTTCACTAAGCGGATAATGTCTTTTTGATAAATAACTTGTTTCACACCGGCATACTGTTTTAGACTCTTTTCAATATGCGACACACTGTCTGTATTGGCATACGCCGAAGTGAGTTTCACTTCAAACGATGCTAACAACGGATTATAGCCCAAGAAGTCGGCAGGGTTTTCCCCCAAGTCGCGAATGTGATCTTTAAGCGCTTGCTCCTTGCTGATGTAATCGTACGATTTCACGCCGGGTGTTGCTTGAATGAGTCGTTGAATGATTTGTAATTTGGCAGGTGCAATGCTATCCTGAAGCACAACAGACATGTTTACATTCTCTTTCACGTAGTTAGACATTTCATTGCCGATAATCATCAACAATGAAATGAGGCCAATCAAAAATAGCACAAATGAAATACTTATTGTTGAGATAAAATGCAAATTAAAAAACAGCTTCTTCCGCCTTTTTTCGTGATGTGACATGGGCTTCCCGTTTACGTTTAAAAAGTCTGTAAATCCTGCAAAGTGGTTATGCGCGGCGTTTCTTTCTTTTTGTTTGCAAAGATAACGCTTTCTGTCGTTTGTTTACTTCTCTGTTTCTCAAATCATTTTTTGATGTCTATTTTCTTTTTCCGGTATTTTTTGAATAACAAAAGTAATCCACCCAAAACAAAGATAATCAACAAAATGGATGCAATCAGCGATAAAGTTTTTCCGAGCGAATACGATGTCGGGTCAAATCGGAATGTTACCTGATATTGCCCTGGTTTTAGTACCATTGCTCTCAACAAATAATTGGCTTCAAAGAAAGGAGCTTCTTCTCCGTTTATGAAAGCATGCCATCCTTTTGGGTAGTAAATTTCAGAAAAGACTGCGATTTGCGGGCTTTTCGACTGAAAATTATAGATCAACTTGTTCGGTTCATATTGTTGCAACGTAAGGGTCGCGGTAGTGTCGCTCCCAAAAGAGGCTGGCAACGTTGCTGCAACAGCTTGAGTAACGACAACTTCGTGTTTTGTATCAATTTGACCGATTTTTTGCAGTGCCATAGCTTGTGTCGCTACCGGAACGATTTTTTGCACCAACCATTGACTGCCGTTAGCATACGGATTGAGTACCGGAGGCGCCTGCGGATCGTAGATGAGATATTTCATATCAAGCATGTTCAAAACGACCTGTTTTGCTAGAGGTTGCTGAATATCCGCAACTGATTTGGCCTGTTTGAAGGTACTAAAAATAGAATCAATTTCGGGGATAAGCTGAGCATCAATCACATCTTGATACGAACGTAATTTTGCGCCATGATACCCGCCAATACTTTTATGAAAATAGGAGGTAGAGGCATCATTAAATGGGCTGACTGCTAAATTCAACACCCGATAATATGAACGATCTTGAAGAATATCTTTGTCGGCAACACTCGGCTTAATGTCTGCAGCCGCAGTCTTTGATTCAAAATTACTGTCGTTTAAATAGCGTTTTGCTACCGGATACATATCTATCAGGATAAGAAACCCTAAGATTAAATAGAGTGGTAACGGTTTGATTTTTTTCTTGATAAAAAGCCAAAGCGTGGCTGCTGCCAACAAAATGAAAATGAGCGACCGGAATGCATCGGCACGCAATAACGCTTCTCGGTCGATAGGCAAGGTGTTTTGCAAAAAGGCATAGTCTCCTGTGAACTGGCTATCGGATGGCGAAATAAAGTTTCCGGCAAGTGATGGAATAAGAGCAAACAGCAAGCTTAATCCACCGGTGATTCCCAACGCCCAAGTAAAGGCTTTTTTCAGCTTTTGCGGGTCAATATCTCCTTTCACCAACCGTTGTACTGCCAATACGGCCATGATGGGCATGGTGTACCCTGCGATAACCAAAATCATCGCTACCGTCCGAAATTTATTGTAAAGAGGCACATAATTGATGAAAAAGTCGGTCACCAATCCGAAGTTCTTCCCCCAAGCTAATATAATGGACAAAATAGTAGCTGCCAGCAACCACCATTTATAGCGCCCTTCTACTAAAAATAGCCCCAGAATAAAGAGAAAACAAACAATGGCTCCTACATAAACAGGTCCCGATGTCATTGGTTGACTTCCCCAATAGAGCGGCCATTTTTGTGTACTCATAATTTGGGAAGTGTTAGCGCCAAGAGCATCAAGTTTTTTCCCAGTGGCAGAATTTTCAGTCAAAGTTCCGTCACTGGCGCCTCCTCTAAAGTCGGGGATGAGCAAGGTAAGGGTCTCTCCGATACCATAACTCCATTGGGTGATGTAATCTTTATCTAATCCGCCTTTAGCCGCTTTCGTGCCTTGCGTGGCAGAACCTTGACCGCGCATGGAGTATTTCCCATATTCAGCTGTGGTGATAAGTGTGGTGGCGTTAATGCCGACCGCCAATACAAGGCTAATGGATAGCGCCCCCATTGTTTTTAAAAAGTCAGCATATTGTTTGTATTTGATGCTGTAAATCAGTTCTGAGATGCCGAAAACCAAGATGATCATTAGCACGTAATAAACAATTTGGAAGTGCCCTGCTTTAATGCCTAATGCCAAAAAGATGGCAGTCAGAATGGATCCCAACCATCGTCGGTCTCGAAATGCCATCACGACACTCCCAATCACGGGTGCCATGTAAGCAATGGTTATGGCTTGGCTACTGTGCCCTGCTGCAACGATGATGAAATTGAACGAAGCAAATGAGAAAGCAATGGAGCCTACGATACTCAGCCAAGGATTGACTCTCAACGAAAGTAATAGGATATAGAACCCAATCAAATACAAGATTAAATAGAAAACAGGACGCGGGAAAACTGTAAAAAACGAATAGATGAAACTTACCGCATCAGCAGGCGTTTCCATCGAAATCTGATAGGTGGGCATTCCACCAAACATACTGTTTGTCCAAAGAGTGGGGGAGCTGTGCGTGGCATTGTAGTCGCGTGTCTCTTTTGACATACTTGCCCACGTCTGGTTGTCATGGCCAACCACTACTTTTCCATCAAGTACGGGGCTGAAATAGACATACGAAACGATAATAAAAAATAGAATCGCCAAAAGGTGTGGTACTGATTTCGACCAAAGCTGCTTGTCCATGTGTCCTGTTTTTATGTGTTTAACGTTAGTTGTTTGTCTGTTCTTGCAAACTTTCTCAAAGTTTTATCAATGCACAATGGGTTCCCCTTGCAACGTGGCCGATGAAGAACCTGTGATGCGTACCTGCACTAATTCTCCAATATGATATCCCTTCTTTGGGAATACTACCACTTTGTTTTGCGAAGTGCGCCCGAAAAAGTGTTCCCGCGATCGCTTGGAATAGCCTTCGGCCAATACTTCAAAGGTTTTACCTATAGCTGCATGGTTGATGTCGGCGGAAAGCTGATTTTGTAATGCAATAATTTCCTGCAACCGTTTTACTTTCAATTCTTCAGACACATCGTCGGGAAGATGTTTGGCTGCGTATGTACCAGGGCGTTCCGAGTATTTAAACATGAAAGCTGCATCGAATCGTACTTCTCGCATCAGCGAAAGAGTTTGTTCGTGGTCTTCTTCGGTTTCTGAAGGGAATCCGCAAAAAACATCGGTCGAGATGCTTGCCTCCGGTAAAATTCGCCGGATAGCGCTAATTCGTTCTAAATACCATTCGCGTGTGTATTTTCGATTCATCTTCTCTAAGATGCGGTTACTACCTGACTGAACTGGTAAGTGGATGTTTTTGCAAAGATTTGAATAAGCGGCCATTACTTCCAATGTCTTGTCGCTCATGTCTTTGGGATGCGATGTAGTAAACCGAATACGCAATGTTGGCGCAGCTTCGGCCACTAATTTGAGTAATGCGGGGAAATCGACGGGTGTCTCTTCTTGGTGCGAAAGATATGAGTTCACGTTTTGCCCTAACAAGATTACCTCTTTGTATCCTTTCTTCCTTAAATCATCTACTTCTTTCAAGATACTTTCTACATCGCGGCTTCTTTCACGTCCTCGTGTGTAAGGGACGATACAATAGGAACAGAAATTGTTGCACCCTCGTGTGATTGAGACATAACCCGAAATAGGCGTGCCAATGCGTGCCGGTAAAACTTTACTATAGGTCTCCGTAGTTGATAATTCTACGTTGATCGCTTTTTCGCCCTGAGCTGCGCTTTGCATTAAATGGGGTAAATCCAAATAGGCGTCAGGCCCGGCTACTAAATCAACACCATAGTTTTCAATGAGGTCTTCTTTCATACGCTCGGCCATACAGCCGATAATGCCGACCACCAAACCTTCTTTTTTCTTTTTAAGACTTCCGAATTGTTTTAGCCGGCTAATGACGCGTTGTTCGGCATTGTCGCGAACAGAGCAGGTGTTCATTAAAATGGCATCGGCCTCATTGAGATGGTCAGTTAATTCATAATCGTCCATTCCCAAGATAGCTGCCACTACTTCTGAGTCGGCTACATTCATCTGACAACCATAGGTTTCAATGAATAACTTCTTGGTGTGCGAGGCCGAATCCGACCCTGCTATATCGTTTGAGTGAGATAATTGCATGTATAGGTAATCGCTTAATTTGTCGCAAAGATACGCATTTTTTGAATATTGCTCACAGATGAGGAACAGGCATAAAATGTGATGGATTCGACTCAGGCCTAAGGAAGAAACAAAAAGAGGCTAACTCATGAAGAGTTAACCTCTGTACGTCGGGGTAGCGGGATTCGAACCCACGACCCTCCCGCTTCAACGGGATGCGCTAACTAATGCTTGGATACGAGCATGCGATTTCCAACCTTTTATTTCCATTTCTCTCTTCATTGCATCACCTCTGGTCGAATATGGTTCTGTCATTATCAAGCACCATGGACATCCGGATTTTGTCGCTTTACTCCTCTCCCTGCATTATGCCGTTCTATCCGATCCAAAAGATTACCGGTAGATCCAACATAAAATTGTCCCGTCTTTACAGAAAGTAAAATATATACGTAAAACATTTTTATACAAAAAAGTCACTTACAAAAATCTATGTAAGTGACTAATTATCAATTTTGTCGGGGTAGCGGGATTCGAACCCACGACCCCCTGCTCCCAAAGCAGGTGCGCTAACCGGACTGCGCTACACCCCGAATATTTTTATTAAATCATCAAAACCAAACCCCTTCTTGTTTCAACAGAAATCGTCAGATTGCCTGTGGTGAGTTTCGTTTTTCGAGCTGCAAAGTTACTCTTTTTTTTTAATTCTGCAAATCCTCTTTATCTTTGCAGCTACAAAATTCGTCGATTCTTGTTGGCGTTAAAATTCACCTCTTGTCAGGCATTTACCTCCATATCCCTTTTTGTAAATCAACATGTAGCTATTGCGATTTCTATTCAACCGGACAGATTAAGTTGCTGGATCGGGTCGTGAATGCTTTGTGCAAAGAATTGATAGTGAGGAAAGGCTATTTCAAAGAAACGGATTCGGTTGAAACAATTTATTTTGGCGGAGGTACGCCGTCAGTGTTAGAGGAAGTTCATTTGCACCATTTGTTTGAAACGCTAAACCATCTTTTCGATCTTTCGAAATGTAAAGAAATCACGCTGGAAGCAAATCCTGATGACTTGTCTGAAAGCTTTTTAGACATGTTGGCTCACTTTCCGATCAACCGATTGAGTATGGGTGTTCAATCTTTGCACGATAACGAATTGAAACTGCTGAATCGGCGACATTCGGCACAAGATGCAATTGAAGCGGTGCAAAGAGCCAAACAATATGTGTCGAACATCAGCATCGATCTCATGTTTGGATTGCCTTTGCAAACGTTGGATTCATGGAATGAAACCATTGAAAAGTCGCTTGCATTAGAGGTGCAACATATTTCCGCCTATCAATTAACCATTGAAAAAGGGACACAATTATATCGACAACGGGAACTTGGCAAAGTCCTTCCTGCATCTGACGAACTAAGCACCGAAATGTATTTTATGTTGGTAAATAAACTGACTGATGCAGGATTTGAGCAGTATGAAATTTCTAACTTTTCCCTTCCTTCGTATGCTTCAAAACATAATTCAGCGTATTGGCAGGAGAAGTCTTACCTGGGAATTGGCCCGTCGGCTCACTCTTTCAACGGGATTAGTCGTCAATGGAATATTGCCAACAACATGCGCTATCTGATTGGAATTGAAAATGGCGAGCCGGAGATACAACAGGAGCAATTGACAGAAAAAGACCATTATAACGAAAAAATAATGACTGCTTTGCGTACTAAAATAGGCATTGACTTATCTGCTTTTGAGGTAAGATTTGGAAACGGGCAAATGCAACATTTACTTAAGGCTGCTGATAAATATCTCTCCACCGGTTTGTTGCAACTGCAAGAAAATCATCTTCGCCTGACATCGGAAAGTTTCTGGATTTCTGATGGGATCATTGCAGATTTAATGATTGATTAAGGTGACTGAAATTTTATAAAAACCACTAACTTTGCGGGAATACTTTGAAAGCATTGTTCATGACAAAATCACTTCATACAGCTTACTGGTTTTTGCTACTTTGCGTAGTGTTGCAGTCGTGTGGCGTGGATGCACGATTGAAGAGGGCAGACAAAGAATATGCAATCGGTGAATATTTTTCTGCCGGAAAAATATATCAAAGTGTCTATGCAAATATGGATTACCGCCGCCGACAGTTACGCGCTTATGCTGCTTTCAGACAAGGAGAATGCAATCGTCTCGACAATCAGCCCTCTAAAGCGGCCAATGCCTATTTAGCTGCCATTAGAAATAAATATGGAGATGACATTGTCTATCTTCGGGATGCTGAAGTATTGCAACAGGCCGGTAACTACCCCGCCGCAATCAACAACTACAAAACATACTTGCAGGGACATCCTGATGATCAATTGGCTAAAAACGGATTGGCAGGTTGCCAGCAAGCGGCGGCGGAAGCCAAACTGCATCCTACGTTTGTGATTAAATATGCCGGACAGTTCAATAGCCGCAACAGTTCTGATTATTGTCCTGCCTTTACAGATGCAGAAGCTGATGCATTGGTGTTTACTTCGACAAGACCCGGCGCCACAAATCGCAAACCAAGCAGCATCACCGGTTTTGCACAAGGGGACTTATACATTTCAGAGAAAAATGTTGCAGGCCAATGGGAAAAACCCCGTCCGATGGATGGCGGATTTAATACCGACTTGGACGAAGGAGCGCCATCGTTTACACAAGACGGACGAACCATTTATTTTACACGATGTCCCGTTGCTAATGGCCAAAATCTGGGGGCACAAATCTATACGGCTTCCCGTTCTGGAGGTCAATGGACAGAACCTCAACCTGTCGTACTGTTTAAGGACAGCACCATCACTGCTGCACATCCTGCAATAAGCGCTCATGGCGACACGCTTTATTTTGTTTCGGATGCTTCGGGTGGATTTGGAGGAAAAGATATATGGATGAGCATTCGTGAAGATGGCAAATGGACAACTCCACAAAATTTGGGAGCGCAAATTAACACCGCAGGCGACGAAATGTTTCCTTTTGCTGCGCCCGACGGCTCGCTCTATTTTTCCTCCAACGGACATGCAGGATTGGGCGGTTTAGACATTTATCATGCCATCAAAACAAAAGATGGATGGAATGTGATTCACATGCCGCCGCCCATAAATTCAAACGCAGACGATTTTGGCATCACTTTCAAATATGGCCAGTTAGAAGGTTTTTTTTCTTCCAACAGGGGAAATTCAAGAGGCTATGATCACATTTGGAGTTTTGAACAGCCTGTCAATGAATATGTCCTATCCGGTTTTGTTGCCGACAATCACAAACAACGGCTGGGCGATGCTATTGTTCGCATGGTCGGGACTGACGGCACCAATGCCAGAATCAGGGTAAAAAAAGATGGTACTTTTCGCTTCTCGTTAAGACCTAACGCGGACTATGTGTTTTTAGCAACCTGCCGCGGTTATTTGAATGAAGCCAGTAAACTATCAACACAAGGAGTCAAAGAGAGCAAAACATGGGCATTGAACTTTTCTTTAATTCCAATTGGCAAGCCCGTTCAACTGGAAAATATATTTTACGATTTCGGGAAATGGACATTGACCAAAGAGTCGGAGACGTCGCTCAATGCGCTGGTGAAGATATTGAAAGATAATCCGAATATTACCATTGAATTGGATTCTCATACCGATCGTGTAGGAACAGTTGCTTTTAACCAGACTCTTTCGGAAAAGCGCGCTCAATCGGTAGTCGATTATTTGATTCAAGCAGGCATTTCCGCTGATCGATTGACGGCAAAGGGATTTGGGTCGAGTCAGCCAGTCACTGTCGATGCTGCTTTAGCAAAAAAATACCCCTTCTTAAAAGAGGGTGCTGTTTTAGACGATACGTTTATTAATGCGTTGACACCTGATCAGCAAAATATTGCAAATCAAATCAACAGACGAACAGAGTTTCGGGTTATCAAAACGACGTATGGGCTACAGTAAATAATCATTAAATTTATTCCCATGAAATTCAGACCATTATCTTCCGAAGAGATTCACATTCTGCAACAACAAGGTTGCCATGCAGAAAGTTGGGATAGCATAGAAGTTGCAGAATCGTTTGAGCCTATTTACGTGCAAAGGGTCAAATTCACAGGCCACAATCGTATCGGGACTTTTGGCACAATGGTGGAATTGGCGGGAGGAATCACGGTTCATTCCGGCATTTATGATGCGTGGTTACACAACTGCAATATTGGTGACAATGTGTTGATTCATACTATTCGCGATTATGTGGCAAATTACACCATTCAAAATAATGTAGTCCTTTTTGATATCAAGTTGTTGGCGGTAGATGGCGAAACGTCCTTTGGGAACGGCATTCCTGTAGAGGTAATCAGTGAATCGGGAGCGCGAAGCGTCATGATGTATGATCGCCTTTCAGCACAAGTCGCCTATGTATTGGCGCTTTATCGCCACCGTCCGCATCTCATAGAACGGCTTGAACAACTTATTACCGATTATAGCAACAGCGTGAGAAGTTCGCACGGCATGATCGCTTCAGGCGCTAAATTGTTACGCTGCGACACGATCATCAACGTAAAGATTGGAGAAGCTGCTCATATTGAAGGAGTCAGGTTAATGAAAAACGGCAGCGTCAATAGCGCTGATGACGATCCTGTCTTTATCGGCGATGGCTGTCATCTTCAAAACTTCATCATTTGTGCAGGCTCAAAGGTCAATAATGCAACCTTAATAACAAATTGTTTTGTGGGGCAAGGCTGTATGTTTGATAAACATTATTCTGCCAACCAATCAGTATTCTTTTCAAATTGTCAGGGATTGCATGGTGAAGCAAGCTCTATTTTTGCCGGGCCTTTCACGGTAACACATCATAAATCAACATTACTGATAGCCGGCATGTTTTCGTTTCTCAATGCCGGAAGTGGTTCCAATCAAAGCAATCATCTGTATAAATTAGGCCCCATTCATCAAGGGTTGGTGGAGCGCGGCAGCAAGACAGGCAGTGATTCCTACATCCTTTGGCCGGCTAAGGTAGGAGCTTTTACTTTAATATCAGGGCGTCACTATTCCCATTGCGATACTTCCGATTTGCCTTTCTCATATCTTATTGAACACAAAGACGAATCATATCTTTCACCGGCCATCAACTTACGAAGCATCGGCACTATTCGTGACTCACAAAAATGGCCTCATCGTGATATGCGTCGCGGAAAAGATCACTTAGATTGCATCAATTATAACCTTTTGAGTCCTTTCACCGTTGAACGAATGGTGCGAGGACGTGATTTGTTGTTAGAACTTCGCGAAAAAGACGAAACTTGTGCGCTATATAAACATCAGGGAGTTGTGATAGAAGCACGCATTTTATCGCGAGGCATTCGACTGTATGAAAATGCCATCTGGAAATTCTTAGGCAACTCGTTGATCACGCAGTTGGAAAAAACAGAACTGCCACTCACGCCGGAAGAAATTCTCAAAAGCCTTGCATTAACAGAAGCTGACGGAAATGGCAAATGGGTGGATATTGCTGGTATGATTTGCCCTGCAGAACCTTTGAATCGATTATTAGACGAAATCGAATCAAGTCAGGAAATGACGCTTGATTTTATTCATCAATCCTTTTGGACGATTCATCGCAACTATTACCATTATGAATGGACGTGGGCATTTGATATGTTGACTCGTTGGACAGGCAAGAGGCCCGATCAATTCACGCCAAAAGAAGTAATTGATGTCGTGAACAAGTGGCTTACATCCGTTTTGAACATCGACAAATGGCTTTATGAAGATGCGAAAAAAGAATTTGCTTTAAGCAAGAAAATAGGCTTTGGCGCTGATGGTGATGACGACGACAAAGAAAAAGATTTTGAAAATGTGCGAGGTACCATGCATACCAATGAGTCTGTTTTGGCCATAAAACGGCACATGCAGGAAAAAGAGACACTCGGGACCAAAATAATGGATAAATTGCTTGAAGCAAATCCCGAACTGCAATAGCGTCTAATCCTTTCGGCATAAAGCCTATTGTATTTGCCGGATCATCCGAGCAATAAGTGTATGGGGAGATGGTATAATACTTCTCGCACAGTGAATCCATCGTTGTCCATTGCATCCTGACGCTGTCTAACCAGCGTGCTCCTTAGTCCTGCCAGTTGAGACGCATGGTAATCAGCTCCTTGCCCCTGAACTTGAAGGGTTGTATCCCTGCTCCCGTCTCTTCCACGTAAGCGACACCCGAAGGCGTGAAAACCTTATGAGGAAGTCAGTTTACCATGTCTATCGACAGGGAAAAGTATGTGCTGAACACGCAGATATTAGAAGATGTGGAACTGTTCGATACGGCGTTGGACGTATGCGAAGATCTTGCGGAGCAAACCATGCACCGGAACCCATCGTCACTTGATGAATTCTCGCAAATACTCATTCGTCACCGAAACAAAAACGGACTGCCGGCGCAGGTGTTCGAAAGTTTCTATGAAATTTACAAAGGATTCAAAACCGTCAAAGAGAAAGATCGGGATGGCATTTGGAAGTTCATCGTGCAAAACCTCTACAAACCCTATTTTCTTGCCAACCAATTTGCCCACGTCATCGGCAATCCGCCCTGGTTCACTTTCAGTTCGGTGCAAAATGAAGAATATTAAAAAGTGTTGAATGATTTGGCCACAACCTACAATATCAAGCCGGAGAAAGTGGCCGATTTCCCTCACCTCGAAATTGCCGCCATCTTTTTGGGCTATTGCACCAATTATTTTCTGAAAGAGGGAGGAAAGTTGGCGTTTGTGTTGCCTCGTAGCTTCTTTAGCGGCAGTCAGCACGACAACACGCGCAGTGGCAAGGCTATCGGAGTTAAGTTATCCGCTATATGGGATCTACAGGATGTTGCGCCATTATTTCGCATCCCAAGTTGTGTCATGTTCAGCGAACCGAACGAGGGGAAGCGCGCTTTGCCTGCCTCTGGGCTTGCAGGAATCACGTTTGCAGGGCATGTGCCTTCGCATAATTGCAACTATGAAGAAGCGAAGCCTAAATTGATTGAAACTCGGGTAAAATGGTTCTATTCCAAACAAGGCGATGCCACCGCTTTTTCGCTTCGAAAACAAAAGAAGCAAAGGCGGAAAATCCTTACAAGAAAAGTTTCAAACAAGGAGCCACTATTGTGCCGCGTATGTTCTATTTTGTCGAATTGGCACAAGATGTGCCCCCTGATTTTAAAGACCGTTCCATTGTACTCAAAACAGCAAATTCCGTCAAGTCGGATGCCAAAGCGCCGTGGAAAGAGATCGCTTTACATAGAAGAATGGAGAGTCGATACATTTTCCGAACGGCGTTATCGCGAAGCATTTTGCCTTTTGCGCTGCATCAACCCGATTTAGTAGTCCTTCCCATATCCATTGAAATCAATGAACAGGGCGAAAAATCGATAAACTCCATGAAGCGGACGATATTATGAACAAAGGCGACTTACAAGCTTCGCGTTGGTTCAGAAATACTGAAAATATTTGGGAAATAAATCGAACTGAAAGATCGAGAAGTATGACAAGCGATGATCGCCAGAACTTTCAACGGGGACTGACTGGACATAAGCTGAATGCGCCTTACTTGGTGCTTTACAATTCATCGGCCAAGGATGCCAATGCGACGGTGGTGAAACGCGAAGATATTGATTTTGAGTTTATCGTGGAAAGTAAAGCATATTGGTTTGCAACTAATAATCTTACGGAAGCTTATTATGTAGTTGCTATTCTTAATTCCGCTTTGCCAAACTTGCTTATGAAAGATTTTCAGGCAAAAGGCCTTTTTGGACCGAGACATGTGCAAAAAAGATATTGGATGTTTATTTCCCTAAGTTCAATGAACATAACGAAAAGCATCTCCAGTTGGCTGCATTGAGCGAAGCGGCGCATCGCAAAACGAGTTTGTTTTTGAAAGAGAATCCTCCTCAACAACCCCTTACTGCGATGTTTTTAGGCCGTTTGCGCCTTGAAATAAAGAAGGATCTGATGATAGAATTGACAGAGATCAACTCAATCGTAAATGAGTTGATCAAGTAATGTTCTCCATCCTCTCATCAAAAAACCCTAACCTGTTTTGGCAAGTTAGGGTTTTGATTTTTATCAACTCTTGAAAGATTAGTCCACAAAGGCAATAATCTCATCTTTTTGAACCAGCTCTCCTTGTTTCGGATATGTGGCAACGATTTTCCCGCTAAACGATGTTTTCACGGCTTCAGGTCCGTAAAATGACTGAATGTAGCAGATCGTGTCGTTCTCTTTTACGGTGTCGCCGAGATGAGGCGCCGAAGAAGTGTCTTCCACGTCGTACTGCCAGATAACCTGACCTTTCACCGATGCCTGGATGGGTTTTGCATTCGGATATTGAGCCTGCACGGTGGCAATGTCGATCTTTGGTACTTCAACAACGGGACGTGTGACAAGAATCGGCGCGCCTACTTTTGCTTTTTCGGCTTCCAGCTCTTGTTCAAAACGTTTCTTTGCCGAACCGTTGCGGTAATCGCGGTATTGACGGTCGTGCATGGCCAGCTCGAACAACTCTTCGTCGTCTTGACCGAAGTCCCAGTTGTTATCCTGCATCTCCTTGCGATACTTATCCAATTCGTTCGGGAATGCATCTTGTGGATTGCCAGTGTAGAATTCCAATCCGTTCTTTTTCACCAACTCTTTCACTTCAGGCGCTAATTCACCCGGCAATTTACCGGTCTTGCCCAAAATCATATCCCATGCATTCTTATCAATGGTGCTCCAGCGTGGTTCCCCTTTCAGGATGTGCATCACATTCATCAGGGCAATGTTCTTCACGTATTGGCTGAATGGTGTTACCAAAGGAGGATAACCTAACAAAGGCCATATATATTCCACTTCCTGGAACAATAGAACAACTAATTCATTGAGCGTTACTTCGCGTTTCTTTTGCGAGCGTAACGACATGTTGATGGCGCTGTGCATGGCTTTCAAGTCGGACATCATGGATCCCATCATACCGCCGGGCAAACCACAACCCACCAAAAGGGATGTCATGGTTTTGTTGCTTGGGTCGATAAAGTAGCCTAAGAAGTCGTCCATAAACGATTGTGTCATGGAACGGGCTTCCATGTACGCTTTCATGTTGATGTCAGGCACCGTGAATCCGGCATCTTTCAACATGGCTTGAATGGTGATCACATCAGGATGAACCATTCCCCAGGAGAGAGGCTCCATGGCAACGTCGAGAATGTCGGCGCCGGCACGTGCTACTTCGAGCATGGATGCAACCGAAAAGCCGGGTCCTGTATGACCATGATATTGAACAAGCATCTTTGGATGACGCTTTTTGATAGCAGTAACTAAATTGCCTAAAAAGGCAGGGCGACCAATGCCGGCCATGTCTTTCAGACAGATCTCATCGCAACCAAAATCGACCACTTTTTCCACAACATTCATGTAATAATCGACGGTGTGAATGGGTGAATTGGTAATACAAAGAGCAACCTGAGAAATCATGTTGGCTTCCTTGGCATATTTCACTGAAAGTTCGAGATTACGCGTGTCATTCAGACCGCAAAACGAACGTGAGATATCGGTTCCTTGTGCTTTTTTTACCTTGAAGAAAAGCTGACGAACATCAGCAGGAACAGGGTACATGCGCAATCCGTTCAATCCTCTTTCTAACATGTGGGTTTGAATGCCAGCGTCGTTGAATGGTTGTGTCCATTCGCGCACTGCTTTGTTGGGGTTTTCGCCAAAAAGAAGGTTTACTTGTTCGAATGCGCCACCGTTGGTTTCGACACGGGCAAAACATCCCATGTCGATAATAACAGGAGCGATTTGTGTTAATTGATCGACGCGAGGCACATACTTCCCGGAAGATTGCCACATGTCGCGATAGACTAAGCTGAATTTTATTTCGCGTGACATAAGCTGTTTGTATTTAGATTATGGACAAAGATAATTAAAAAACGGATTGACGGAGAATATATAATGAATTTTTTCTCTTATTAATTGTCAAAATGCAGCTTCAAATTGTTGCAGGAAGCGCACGTCATTTTCAGAGAACATCCGTAAGTCTTTTACTTGATATTTGAGGTTGGTGATGCGTTCAACGCCCATTCCGAAAGCATATCCCGAATAGACTTTGCTGTCGATTCCGCAAGCCTCTAAAACGTTGGGATCGACCATGCCGCATCCGAGTATCTCAACCCAACCGGTATGTTTGCAAAACGCACATCCTTCACCCCCGCAAAGATTACAGGAAATGTCCATCTCGGCTGATGGTTCCGTGAAAGGAAAATAGGAAGGACGCAAGCGTATCTTGGTGTTTTCGCCGAACATCTCTTTTGCAAAATAGAGAAGCACTTGTTTCAGGTCGGCAAAGGATACGTTTTTGTCGATGTACAATCCTTCCACCTGATGAAAGAAGCAGTGTGCGCGATATGAAATGGCCTCGTTACGATAGACGCGCCCGGGACAAATGACGCGAATGGGAGGTTGTGTGGTGCTCATGATGCGGGTTTGCACGGAAGAAGTGTGAGTACGCAAAAGAACATCGGGGTTTTTCTCGATGAAGAATGTATCTTGCATGTCGCGCGCCGGATGTTCGGGAGGAAAGTTCAACGACCCGAATACGTGCCAGTCATCTTCAATTTCCGGTCCTTCAGCAATGGTAAAACCTACATGCGAAAAGATGGATACAATTTTATTACGAACAATGGAGATAGGATGCCTCGTGCCTAAAAGAACGGGATCGCCCGTGCGTGATAAATCGGTGGTATCAGTTTGTCCTGCGGAACTGTTGGTTGCGGCTTTGAGCGCTTCCATCTTGTTTTGTGCCGACTCTTTCAGTTCGTTAAGCAGTTGTCCTACTTCCCGTTTTTGATCATTTGGCACATCGCGGAACGCATTGAAGAGTTGCGCTATCTCTCCTTTTTTGCTCAGGTACTTGATACGTAACGCTTCTACTTGTTCGTTGGTTGAGGCTGTTAAGTTTTCAATCTCAGCCTTTAATTGTTGAATGGTGGTAATCATTGGAGAACGATCTTTGATTCTTCGTGCAAAGGTACACGTTTTTTGCAATTTTCTGCTACCTTTGCCTTCAACAAAAAGGCATTCGTTATGCAAACAAAATCTTTTCTTCTTTTTTTATTCTTAGGAATGTGGCTGCTATCGACAGCCGAAGTGAAAAACAATCCCGATCGGGTCGTGGGATATTACTATGCCGTTGACGATGCAACCGGACGAGCATCTCAAATTGAAATTTACAGGGCAACGGATGGGAAATATTATGGGAAAATTGTCTGGCTGCAAGACCCAAATGAAAATGGCCGTCCGAAGTTGGATGAAAAGAATCCGGATCAGCAACTGCGAGACAGACCCATGTTGGGGCTTCCTTTATTAAACGGTTTTACCTATTCGGCCAACAACAACGAATGGACAGGCGGTACCATTTACAATCCTGCAAGTGGCAAGACGTATCAATGTATCATGAAATTCGACAATAACAATCGCTTAAAGATTCACGGATATATTGGCGCTGCATGGATGGGCCTCGGCAAAACTACTTATTGGCCGAAAGAACCCGGATTGCGGAAATAAACGGGAAAAATCCGATTTTCCTCACAAGCACAAACGACTCCATGATTTTGAAAGATCATGGAGTCGTTGTATGATAAGAAGTATATAAGCGCTTTGTTATTTGGCTAATTCTTCAATCTTGGCAAAATACATGCCAAACGAACGATAAAGGAAATGCGTCCATTTGCCGAAAGGAACAATGATAAGCGCCCATTGACCCAAAATCATTAAATGAAACATGTAAACCCAGCTCCAACTATTCATGACAGTTGAATGGATATCAATTAAATGAATATCGATAAACAAACGTACTACAAAAGCAGTTATACCCATGAAGAGCAACCATATTACAAAAAACCAGTCGGATGGTTGCGAACTTTTGTTCATCTCTTTGTTCTTTTTGATACGGCTAAGTACAAAATCGAACGTTACGATAAAGATGACAGCACTTTCAAGATAGCCAAGAATATTGATAAACAAGTTTGAAGTCTCAAACCAATTCAGGAAAACCGTGGTAAAGAGCAGGCTTAAATAACCGATTACCAAGATAAAGTGCTCAAACCAACGAAACTTATTGTCATCGCAATCCAAAGAGCGTTTCTGCGTAAACATGTGCACAATCAGATCGGAAATAGCCGTGTAATAGGCTTTGATTGGCGCTTTAATTTTTCGCTTCAAAAGGGTAAAATACCACATCCGGATGATGTTCGGAAGCAGGATAATGGTAAACACACCCAAGATCGAAAACATTTCAAAATAGTGCCCGTAGTATATGATGCGGTCGATGTGGAAATGCAAACGTGCAGCAAAGCCAATTTCGGCGGCAAGGATTAAGATAAACCCAAGAACCGTGAGTGGCCATGACTTATAAAATAACCCAGATAAGCCTGTCCAATCATACTTTGCCGTCAACCAACGACGCAGCGACATCATCAATTCTCCCGGAGATGCCTCTTGCGGGCAGTTTTCCGTACATTGACCGCAGTAGTAACAAAGCCACGGTTTCAGCGACGATTTCAAGTCGTCTTCCAGTCCTAAAACACTGTATCGAACCATCTCACGCGGAAATGAGTTGTCTTCAGTTGAAAGTGTGCAAACCGAAGTACATGTTCCACAATTGTAGCACGCATTAAAATCAAAAGCTCCGTATTTTTTGAGTTCTTTTGTCAGATCAGGTTGTATCAATGCCATGACTTATTTTTTTTTCAGTTCGTAAAAATAATACTCGTCCATATCGTCTAAGCTCTCGACAACAACATCACCAAACTTAAACAGTGCCATCATAAAGTAGGTAGCATCGGGCAATGAAAGCTGAGTTTCGGCTGCCACTTGAGGAATTGTCTTTGGTCCTGCTTTAAGCGCTTCCATAATGGCTTTCCGGTTTCGGCTGTATGTTTTCCTGTCTTCAAGCACCTGAGGAGAAACTTTACGTTCCTGCTTGATGATATCTATTGTTTTTTCTTTTTTTTCCATCGCATCATTCATTTATAATTCTGCCAAAGCATCAATCATTGCGCCAATCTGAGCATTTGTAAATCCATCTAAATCAATGGCATCTGTCGGGCAAACTGGGGTACACATACCACAACCTTTACAGTTTGCCTCATTTACTTTGGCTACCATTTTCCCTTCATTGTCAACTTGCACAATGGCATCGAACGGACATGCTTCGGCACATTTGCCACACCACGTGCAAGCACCCGGATTCACTTTGGCCAAGGTTGGTTCCAATGACAATTCGCCTTTTGTCAACACAGAATTCACTTTCGCAGCAGCAGCCATTGAAGAATTTAGCGTTTCTAAAATGTTTTTAGGCGCTTGGCTTGTTCCGGCAATCATCACACCGTCAATCACGGTTTCCACCGGCTTGAGCTTCATGTGAATTTCGTTGAAGAAATGGTCGCGTCCTTCAGGTATTTTCAGCAAATGGCCTAATTCAACGTTTTCACGCGGAACCATTCCGGTTACCAAAACCACTAAATCGGCATCTGTTTCGATAGTTTTTCCTGCAGTCAGAATATCCTTTACTTTGACGTACGTCTTATTGTGTTTTCGTTCCACTTGAGGAATGCTATCGAGTGTAAATTGCAAGAAGACATCTCCTTGTTGGGAGGCTTGTCCGTAAATCAATTCAGCTTTCCCATACGTGCGAATGCCACGGTTAAAGTGATAATTCAGAACGTCTTTGTATTTGTTTTTCACCGTAACTCCTGTGTGCGTGGCCGATGTACAGCAGTAACGCGAGCAATATTTGTTTTTCCCTTCATCATCATCCTGACGACTACCAACGCAATAGATATAGGCAATCTTCTTTACTTTTTTGCCTTTGAAAACTAATTCGTTATCGTTCAATTCAATCAAACGTTTGAATTGGGGCAGGGTAATGACGTTGTCAATTTCGCCATAACCATATTCCCCTTTAGCAGGTTCATACGGATCAAAACCGGTATTAGCAACAAAACCTCCAATGTGCAATGATAGAATTTCTTCGTTTGTAGAAGCCGGTTGAAAGGAGGAATTGATTTTTTGGCAAGCGCCGCATTGATTACAAAGGGCTTTGTCAATAGCCGGTTGTTGTGGGTATTGTCCTTTCTGCGGGATTAAAATGGCTGTCCGTTGAGTCAATCCAAAATTAAACTCATCCATTGTTGAAACAGGACATGCTTTTACTGCCTTTTGAATTTCATCTGTGGTTGCATTTCCGTCAAATCCGCGGGGACGAATTTTTACTTTGATGTCGAAATTCCCTACACTTCCTTTCTTTTCAATCAGCTCAGCCCCCGTAAACAATTTAATATTGCTACGTTTTTGAATCTCATTAAATAATCCGGCTGTTAAGACATCTCCACGGTCATTGGTAGGAGCAACAGAACCCCATTGAGCGGTACGGCCACCCACGAAAAATGACTTTTCGATCAAATAAACTTCTGTCCCCATATCAGCCAATCCCAGCGCTGTACGCATGCCGCCAACACCAGCCCCAATAACAGCAACTGCATTGGTAGTGGCTATTTTCATCGAAGTCAATGCTTCCGATTCTTTAGCTCGGGCAATACCGGCTTTTACCAATTGAATGGCTTTTTCGGTTGCTCCGGCAGGATTGTCAGAGTGTGCCCATGAGTCTTGTTCTCGGATGTTTACCTGAACATAGTTGTAAGGATTCAGCCCACCACGTTGAGCAACGCCGCGAAATGTATTCAAGTGAAGTTTGGGCGAGCATGAAGCCACGACCATAGCATCCAACCCTTGTGTCTTAATGTCTTCTTCCATCATCTTTTGGGAAGAATCGGCACAAGCAAAAAGCGTATTCTTTACCAAAAAAACGTCAGCTTCGTCTCTGACAGCATCTTTGACCTTTTCTATATCGACGTAATCGGATATGTTGCCTCCGCAGTGGCATACATAAACACCTATCTTTTTCTTCATGACAATCGTTTTAAGTAGCTTGACGTTTCGGTAGCAGCAGCACCTGCCGACATGATTGTGTCAGGTATATCCATTGGCCCTGTTGCTGTTCCTGCCACAAATACACCTTCAAGAGAAGTCTGAGCAGGACTTTGAAGCATGTTCGGTTGTTGAACGTAATTAATGGGGTCTAATTCTAACTTTTCGCCTTTAAATACTTTCGTAATAGCCGGATTAGCCAATAAACCCACTGAGAGAACCACCATGTCATGTTCTTTTTCAGTCACTTTGCCGGTAAGGATATCTTCAAAACGCAAAATCAGGTTTCCGTTCTCTTTTTCCGTGATCTTCCCGATTTTCCCTTTCACATAATTTGCTCCCATGTCTTTGGCTTGGAGATAAAACTCGTTATATCCTTTTCCAAAGGCGCGTATATTGATGTAGTAAAGCGAAATGTCAGCCATTGGTAAAGCCCCCATCAACAACTGGGCTTGCTTGGTGGAATACATGCAGCAAACTTGTGAACAGATCGGGTTGCCAACGGTGTGGTCGCGCGATCCTGTACAAAATACATAAGCAATCTTGTCAGGGATTTTCCCGTCTGATGGACGTAACACGTTGTTGAAAGGACGCGTTGGTGCTAATTCGCGTTCCATTTGCATGGAAGTAATGACGTTTTTATAGCGTCCATAGCCATACCGTTCAATGGAGATCGGATCGAACAGTTTGAAACCGGTAGCTACAATCACCGACTTAGCAGTGATTTGAAGCTGTTGTTCTTTTTGGGTGAAATCAATACAATTTGACGGGCATGCCTTTTCGCAAGCGCCGCAAAGCATACAGTTTTCAATATCAATCAAAGCAATACGAGGATTTGCAATGTTGAACGGGATGTAAACCGCTTTCCGCGCTGTCAGATTAAATTGAAACTGATCTTTGGTGATTACAGGACACACATTTTCGCATTCCTGACATCCGGTGCAATCTTTTTCAACTACGTAGCGGGGTTTCTTGTTTAGTTGAACCGAGAAATGACGATCTGAGTTACGTTGAATCGTTTCAACTTCAGTCAACGTGTGGATTGTAATATTCGGATGTCTCGCTGTTTCCGATACTTTTGGGGTGGTGATACAAGCGGCGCAATCGAGCGTTGGAAATACTTTGCTGAGGAGAATCATTTTCCCGCCGATAGAAGGTTCCTTTTCTACTAACAGAACCTTGTATCCCATATCGCCCAGCTTGAGTGCCGATTCTGCTCCTGCAATACCGGCTCCAATAACCATGACGTCAAATTGCGTTTCGTCTAAGCAGGTTGCGGCAGCATTCTGGTTATCTGTCATAATTAATTATCTTTTTTGGCAAGTTCCTTCGTGAAGTTATTAATATGCGCAACGAAAGCATCGGCGCACACCGAACAGAGGGCAGCCATTTTTAGTTGCGATGGCTTTAGCCCTTTTTGTCTCATCAAATCATGCGTAACAGAAATGATGGCTGAGGTTTTTTCAACGCATGATTCCCCGTATGGACAATCCGTGCCGTCGGCAGCAATAAAAACGCCGTCGAATCCTTTCTCATAAGCTTGCATGATCCATCTTGGTTTGATGCCGCTTGAACAAGGAACGCTAATGGTATAGACTGTATTGGGGTAATGTTTTTTTAATAATCCCGCGAGGTCTATCGCGGGATCAGAAATTTTTTCCGTCGAAAAAACCAAAATCTTTGGTTTAGTGCTCATACGTTATTTTTTTAGAAATAGACGAAACATGCCATCTTCATCAATAGAACCAAGATATTCGTAATTTTGTTTCTTTGACCATTTTGGAATGTCACTCTTGGTGCCTTCGTCGGCTGAAAGGATTTCCATGATTTGACCCGGTTGAATGTCACCAATCGCTTTTTTAGCTGCCAAAAGCGGACCCGGACATGCTGTTCCGCGTGCATCTACTACTTTGTCACTTTTCAAGCCTTTTAATTCTTCTACTGTCATAATAATATCTCCTTGATTTTAAATGAATAACTGTATTTTACTTTCTTGTGCATCCGAAAGATACGTTCCTACTCCAACATACGACAAATTAGGATAATCGATCATCTCTTCTTTTTTGAATCCCATCAAATCCATGCTCATTTGACAAATCGCAATTTCGACACCTAATTCTCCGGCAACTTCGATTAATGATTCTAACGATGAAACATTTTTCTTCTTCATCACCGACTTGAGCATTTCGGTTCCCATCCCTCCCATATTGAGTTTTGAAAGTTTGGCTTGAGTGCTTCCTTTAGGTAACATCCAACCTAACATATTTGACATAAAATCTTTGCCTTTGCCTGATTTGTTTTTTGCTCGTAAAATTGGAGTGCCCCAAAATGTAAAAAACATTTTTACTTCTGAATCCATAGCACGCGCTCCGGTTGCAATGATGAAAGCAGCGAGTACTTTATCTAAATCGCCGGAAAATACGATAATAGAAAGTTGGTCTTTTGGCTGATTCTCTTGCAGTTCTTTTAGTTGAGCTTCAAGTTGTTTAACTTGCAATTCTAATTCATTTGCCATAATTATATGTGTTTATGTGTTGATATGTAGATTATTAATCAGGCTAATCGTACTCATATTCAGCATGATTGCCGTATAAATTATCCTAATCGTTTATGGCAACAAAAGTATTCTCATTTAATCGTTTGGGGAAAGAATAAATGTGAGATTTAATAACGATATTTGTGATATGTATCACATAGTCACGGTGAGCATGTTTAGTCACACGTAAAACAGAATCTGCAATGCAAAAAACGCTTTGCCAAAATTGTATCTTACAGTCGGATGCTGCTATTAAATTGATAAAAAATCAATTGAATGAATTAACTGATCATTGCTCCCGGGTTGAGTTTAAACCCGGAGAGATCATTTTCAAAGAGAATGCGATTTCCACAAACGTGGTTTATATACAACGGGGATTAGTGAAAATTCATACGGATAATTTTTCAAAAGATCGCATCCTGCGTTTGACAAAAGCTCCTTCTTACTTATGTTTGCCGGGTGTGTTAGGCGATTCCATCAATCGGTTTTCGGCTACGACTATTGAACCAACACTGGCTTGTTTCATCGACATTCATGTTTTTAAGAAATTCATTTTAGAAAATGGCGATTTTGCTTATCAAATTATCTTAGCGTTAAGCCAAAACGAAATCAAGAGTTTTCAGGTTTCTCTTAATTTAGCTCAAAAGCAAGCTAACGGAAGAGTGGCCGATGCTTTACTCTATTTTGCACGTGAAATTTACAACTCGCAGGTATTTATGCTCCCCTTTTCACGGCAAGAATTGGGCGATTGGATGGGAATTTCGCGCGAAAGTGTCAGTCGAATTTTAGGTGAATTTCATTCGGCGCATATCATTTACCAGAATGGGAAAGAAATCACCATTTTAAACGAAGAACTGCTGGAGCAAATCAGTCAAAAAGGATAGCAATAAAAAGGGGGAAGGTCACACATTTCCTTCCCCCTGGCTCATATCTATAAACACAACTTCCTCAGTAAAATCCTGTCACTTCCTTACTTTGTATTTCAAACTGCCATTGGGACAAGCTGCAACACATTGAAGGCATTTCGAACAGGTGTAACTATTCCCCGGATTTATCTTGTCTGTCTTGTAAAGACTATATTTGGTCGGTTCCATCGCCACGATGTAGCATTTCTTGTCACACAATCCACAGTTTTTACAACTATCCGTTTTTAGTTTGATGTGAAAGATCGACATTCGGTTAAGCCATCCTGAAATCCAGGCAATGGGACACCCGATCTTATGGTATTGATACATTTGTCGCACCTTGGTATCAGGACTTAAACTCATGAGCAGCTCCATGATTAATCCCATCGGACAAACCCAACGGCAGAACACTTTTCCAAAAATGATTCCTAACAAAACTCCTCCACCCAATACATACCACAATGAAACGTGATAAGTTGATACAACAAAATAGAGAGCGGCACCCAATACAATAAGGATGTAAAATCGTTTGTTAATCAGGGTTTTCGTGACTTTATTCATGAAATATGATGCGTGTTACTGCACTTTTGCAATTTCCTTCAATACGTAATCTTTCTGTTTTACACCCACGATACGGTTCATTTCTTTTCCGTCTTTGAACAAAATCATGGTCGGAATGCTACGCACTTTGTATTTTGTCGCTGTGCTCTGGTTTTGTTCCACATTGAGCTTGGCAATGGTTACGTTTCCGGTGGCATGTTCTGCCACATCGTTCAGGATGGGAGCCATCATTTTGCAAGGCATGCACCACGAAGCCCAAAAATCAACCAACACGACGCCATTTTTTATTTGTTGCGCAAATGTTTTATCGGACAGGATTTTAATTTTAGCGCTATTAGGAACATCCGGCGCTTTTTTCATTTTCTGCGTCGTGTAAAATCCGTATCCAAACACCACAACGAGAATAACCCCTAAAACGATGAAAAATATAGTCATGACAATCAGTTTATGAATAAATTATTTGTTTGTCTGTTTCGTGCGATGCAGGTAATTGGAAGCCGCCAAAGCAGCAATCGTACCTTCGCCCACAGCCGTAGTTACTTGTCTGTATCGTTTTGCAATACAATCGCCGGCAGCAAATACACCCGGCAGATTTGTTTCCAAATCGCTGTTCACGACAATTTCGCCCCATTCGTTCAGGTTGACGATTCCTTTCAAACTTTCTGTGTTTGCAACATATCCGATGAAAATGAAAACACCATCTGTTTTGAAAGGCGTGATCGCATTGGTTTTCAAATTGAGAACATCGACACGTTCCAGATTCTCTTCTCCATAAAATGCCGCGATGGTCGATTCCATGATAAAGTGGATCTTCGGATGGCTTTTTGCTTCTTCTATAGCATGTTCAAATGCTTGAAAGTGGTCAAACTGATGAACGACGGTGACTTTAGTCGCGTATTTGGTGAGCGATACAGCTTCTTCAAGAGCCGAGTTTCCTCCTCCGACAACGACAATCTCTTTATCGGTAAAAAAATCACCATCGCACGTAGCGCAATATGAAATGCCGCGCCCTTTGTATTTCCCTTCGCCGGGAACTCCTAATGTGCGGGGTCTTCCGCCGGGAGTCAATATGACGGCTGCACTGCTGAAGGTTTGTCCATCGGTGAGGGTGATTGTTTTAATGTCGCCTTCAAGATCCATTGAAGCAATGTTGATATTGGAAGCGAGGTCGCATCCAAAGCTTTTAGCCTGTTTCTTCATGATGTTTGCCAACTGAAACCCATTGATGCTTTCCACACCCGGATAGTTTGCAATTTCATGCGTGAGAATCATTTGGCCACCAATGGTGCCTTCGTTTAGAATAAGCGTTTTTACGCGTGCTCTCGACAAATAGATACCTGCTGTCAGTCCGGCAGGACCGCCGCCGACAACAATGGCATCATACTGTTTTACTTCGTTCATCGTTTCTTATTTTGCAGGTGCTCCGAATTCGGTATCTAAAATCGTTGTGACTTGTTGCTTGCTTTGAATGCTCGAGGTTGCTTTTACCACTTTTCCATTCTTATAATAAATGGTGAAAGGAATTCCCATAAAACCTCTTACTTCGGGTAAACGACGAATTACCACAGCTTCGGGATTGTCAAACTCCATGTCGAAAAATTTCACATGAGTATAGGTATCTTCAAGTTCTTCGGCAATGCCATAAACAGGAATACACATTGGCCCCATACGACCGCAGATAACCATGACGTTTTCGTTTTCACTAATGATCTTTTCAAGCTGAGCGCCTGATTCAACGTGCTTTAAATTTGTGTACAACATAAAATTGGAATACTAAGTTGGTTTTGTTTATTCGGTTATTTGAATTTCGTAAGTCAAAGTCATCGCTTTGCGATAGGCTTCGGAAACACCGCAATATTTCTCTTGTGAAAGATCTACCGCTTTCTTCGCCTTTTCAGGATCAATGTCTTTTCCTTTCAGTTTGTAGATGATGTGCATGGCCGTGTAATGTTTGGGATGTTCTTCCGTAATATCGGCAATGATTTCGATATCAAACGACTCGATCTCGATGCGCATCTTTTTCAAGATGGAGACAACGTCCATTCCCGTACAGCCTGCCAACGAAGCAAGCATTAATTCTTTAGGACGCGGGCCGCTATCTTCGCCTCCTACAGCAGGTAACGCATCCATCACTACGTGATGTCCGCTTACTAATGCATCAAATTGCATGTTACCTTTCCATGTGGTTGTGAGAGATTGTTTCATTTCGTGTACTTTTATAGATTTGAGCTAAATCTGTTTTTTTTGAATTGAATCTGTGTTTGATGTGTTCTGATTTCTGCTGCAAAGTTAGGCACCGAATGACCCGAAAACAAGAACTTGCGCTACGGATGTTTTAACCGTACCATTGAGATAGCTCAATGATTTTATTGATTTATACCTATCTTTGTGTACCTTTTGAACCCATGAAATGGAACAGGCAGGGACAAGCAATTACCAAAGATAATGAACGTGTTAGCGAGTCCGGTTTGATATTCAGGATAACAAAAATAACTATAGATGAAACCATTAATAGAAACCGACCAGGATTTTATTTGCGACATACAAGCCCCCTGCTTTCAAATGCTTTCGGAAGAAGAAGCGGCATTAATTCGCGCCAGTAAAACGCAAGTCGTGTTTCGCAAAGGCGAAAACCTGACAAAACAAGGCACGTTTGCATCGTATGTTTTGTTTATTATGAGCGGGTTGGTGAAACAGTATGTCGAAGGCGACAGCACCCATAACTACAACCTGCAACTCGTGCAACCCAATGAATTCTTAGGACTATCTGCTGTGTTTGGCGAGGCAATCTATCCTTATTCGGCTACGGCTTTGATGGAAACTCAAGTTTATCTGATCGAGAAGGAAGCTATCAGTAAAGTGGTGCAACAAAACGGCTTGTTTGCTTATACCATCATTAACCGTTATTGTGAACAAAACACCCGTTTCTACAGTGTGGTGCGCAATTTGATTTATAAACAGATGAATGGGCACATGGCCGATGCGTTGCTTTATCTTTCATCCGAGAATTTTGACGGATTGGAAGTAACTGCGTTGCTTACGCGCAAAGAGATTGCCGATTTTGCCGGCATTTCGACCGAAAGCGCCGTGAAGATTTTAAAAAGCTTTGAAAAGGAAGGCATTCTCGATCTGAATGAAAAATCCGTGATCATCCGCAATCGGGAACGGTTGGAAGAGATCAGCAAACACGGCTGATTAGAGCTACCTCTTAAAAAACGAATTACACCTTAGCGATAGTCCCTCTTCAAGAGAGGCTATCGCTTTCTGTTTGAAAGAATTTATTGCTCATTGGGTGACTGCGTAGTTTCACCCTGTACGTATATTTTTTTGCTGACACGTCTCTATGCCCCGAATTGAAAATTAATGCCAGGGGAGATAAGCGCCCAATCATCTTTATCATATAATCGTGTAACTTTGTAACCAACATCAATCCGATATAAGAAACTGATTTAAATCAAGCCCCTATAAGAAAAAGGGGAAGGATTGAATAACTTTGCAATGCGGAAAGACGTTAATCATTAAAAATGGAGGAACCAAATAATGAAAGAAGTGACTGTAAAAAATTACCACACGGCGGAAGGAGAAACAATCAATAGGGGAAAAGGAAACGAATTCACCGTTAAGCCGGTGATTGCGCCTGCTGATTTCACCAGATGCAGAGCAAGCTTTGTCGAAGTGGAGCCTGGCAACCAAGCATTTGGTTACCATTATCATGAAATGAACGAAGAGGTGTTCTACATTATCAGCGGTATCGGCGTTGTACGTACTCCCAAAGGAGATATCACCGTAAAAGAGGGTGATGCCATTGCTTTCCCCACAGGGAAGGAAGGCGCCCATGTGATTCGCAATGGTTCCGATACCGAAAAGCTGGTATATATTGACTTCGATGCTGTGAATGTTCCCGAAATAGTGCATTTGCCCGACATCCATAAAATTAAGGTTGTGGGACCCTATTCTAACGGGATGTACGACGAGCAATAATAATTACATTTAGTGGGAGTACGATTCTAAATCGTGCCCCCACTAATCGTTATAATAAATGCTGGTTGACTCTTTGACACGAAATGAAAATTAGTGCCAAAGAAATAACGCTATCAATGTATAGCTCAAACGTCATTTTTCAAATTGTCATCGTAGCCACTGCATTATCCATGGAACAACTCTATTTACGTTTTCCACCCCCTACATCCGATCTCCTGAAATCTTTATGATCTACACGTTCTACATGATTCTTCTCCCAATCTGCTCTTACTTCCTCATCAGTTCTGTCTTTGTTGTCAAAAACATAAAGTCCCGGTTTGATTAACACCATTCTACCAACTTCCTTACTCATAAACTCAATTTTTTATTTAAATATGTAAGCACACTTCAGCTTAATTTCTCATTGGATGACTTCGAGCCATCAGGTGAATTGATACTATTTTTTATCTAATCACAGGGTTACTTGCCAGGTCAACATGTAAATTAGCGTGTTATTCATCATTATAGTCCACAAACATACACATTTTTTTCAAAACTTCCTCATTTTACAGAAAACAAAATATCAAAATAACGAGAACTCATAAAGAAACTACCGCCCCCCATTGTGTTTATGAGGAGCGGTAGTCTCATTTCAGCTCTTTTCTTTTGCAAAAGGGATAGTTCTCAAAACCACGCACGCGAGGGTTGATTCATGTTCGGCTGAGCTTTTAGGGTTTACGTATACGGATAATTAACATTTGCCTTTTAAACTTGTCCGATCAGGGCGTATCAAAGTAATGTTTAGTGATACAGTGGCCAGGCAACTGGAACTGTTTATTCATTCAATTATAATATGCATAGATTATGGCAACAAAGAATGTAGTAGTTTTAACTGTTTTGATTTCATCATTTTGTGTCGCAATGGTATCGGCACAAGTATCCAAAACATCCTCATCGTTTCAATCTACGACGAACAAAAAGATTGAGTATTTATCCTTCGCAAACCACAAAGTTGATAAACATGCGGCTAATGAGAGAACCTTCCATCTCTTGCGTTCAGGTAAAAATCAAATGAGAAAAGAGATAAAGAAAGCAGGGAAAGAATTTCAAGCTAAAATGTATTCTCACGAATCCCAATGGTTGGAAAATCTCAATGCCTGATTTATTGAGCATTTTTTGTAGAGACAAGGCACGCGCCTTGTCCCTACTTTTTTATTTCAACCCTTTGCAATTTAATAGTATTGTCTTGATCGACAATAAATTCATATAGCTCAAAATACGATTTCTCGATATTTTCAGAAGATTCATTGATTTGACCGTTCTTCATTTTAGAAATATTCCCCGCAGCAGCAAGCCCGGAAATTAATCCGGTGGATGCGGTTATGATGTCTGGAATTTTTGTATCTGTTGTTAGCCCATACGATGTAAGAACGCCATTCGACAAAGAGATTTTTAGATCACTTGTGCCTATCCCCGGGTTTTGTTTTACATAGATGGGATGTCTTAAATCAGGAAGATAAATGATTCTGATTTCAGTAAGTAAAGTATCAGTAGAAGTAGTTTTGGATACACTTTTAGTATGATCTACTAAAAGATAAGGTTTGGCAGAATACATCTTTATTCCGGTTTCGGTTTTTAAAATTGAATCACTGTAAAACTTTACAGAAGAGCAACTACTCAATAGGAATAATGAACCCAATAAAAAATTAATTGCTTTCATACCATTGTTTTTATTTATTACATTAAGGATGTATGGAACTCGCTTACAAACTAACTCGAAGGGATTCATTTAGTTCAATGTCTCTTTGAACTCGTAAAATCGTTTCATCATCAATGGCCTAAGCTGGCGCAGGTCTGTGACACGTGTCCTGTTTATATAAACAGCTTATTTCTTTTTCAATACAATATTCTCTTTTTTGCCCATTCTATCTTTCCGATTAATCATTCCGTCACAGTTTACAAAACCGTGCCAGCGGGGATTTTCACTTAGCTAATTGATGATTTGCAAATTCATCTATCATGTTCCTCTGTCGGGCTGCAAATAAGATAGTTGTGTTTTATTTTATGTAATAAGCCGCTGTATCATTTAAGTAAACCATAATAGAGTCTTTAATAAATGATCTTTGCTCACCTTTGTTTTTAATAATTTGCAAGTAGGTATATTGATTACCGGCAGTTTCAACTATCTTTTGATTTTCTTTTCTGGAGTCCAACTCATCACAAACAACCATTCCATCTCCAGCACAATACATAACATTACATAATAAATAATCATAATTGCTCGTCTGTCTATCGACAATAATTTTTATATATGATTGTTTTGGTAATAGGTAGTCATAATTAATCACCGTATCACGCTTATTAATGCCAAACTTGAAATATGGGTAAATCGGTTTTAGAAATGAATTATTTGGTGTTTTGAAATTGATAATAAACAGGCCTTCGGTCAATTCATGGTCTTCAATATAAAAGCTGAATGAATAGAACCCTTCATTGTCTGTTTTTGTTGTCGCTATTTGCCTTACACTACCTCCAAGTTCACCTACCAATGCCCATTCTAAAGAAACATTCATGCCGGCAACCGGAACCTTCCAATTTTCAGTTAAGAACTTTCCTTGTACTGTTGTGCAATTTTTATCACATGGTGGCACAGTTCTATCATCCTGATTATGTGAGCAACTAATCAGGATGATAGAACTCAGAATCCAGAATATTATTCGCATAGTCTATTGGATTATGGTAATATTTACATTGAACTTATCTAAGACATTTGCTTGCAGATGTTTGTGGCGTATGCCATTCTCCTGTTTGATTAAAACAGGCGATAACCCGTTATTCGTTCATCTTTTTAGCACAGATTCATATCAGCGTCATCGGGAGAAGAAATCATTACGGATTATCATTAATGATATTCGGCAATTCTTCAACCGAAGGGTGCTTTTTTCCAATAGTTTGACCTCACCACAGCCCTCTATGACCTCATCCGCCATTCGGACACCTTCTCCATTTGGAGAAGGAAAAAGGAATTTGCATATTGGGAGAATGGAAAAGGAAAAATAGTTTTTGATAGAGTGCAATAGATCAGATGAATAAGTAGCAGTCATATCATTATCGTTATCTTCAATTCTCTTTTTCAATACTCAATTGATGCAAAATGACATCTTGTATTCAAAATCAGTTTTAACCTGTTTCTGTTTCCAGTCCAAGTTTCCGCTACCCTCAGACTTGAACTAACTAATCTGGAACACTTGCACCAACAAGAGGGCGAGTCTGTGACCCGTGTCCTGTTTATTTGTATTTGTTCTATCAATAATTTATTGTGCGCAAACATGTCAGGTTTTAAAAACCTGACATGTTTGTAAACGATCAATCATTCCATTTTTTACCTATGTATTTCCCCTTTGTTCGCCATAGTTTGATCTGCAATTCGGATTGTTCGGCATTCAGTTTAGCGCAAGTTTGAGCGAAGCGGAAATTTGTGCTCAAAATCGTTGAAGTTTTCAACTTCCAACCAGTTTCAAATGGAAACGAAGTGACATCCCGTCTTTGCGGGACTGATTCTATTTCCAGTCCGGCTCTTCGCTACGCTCAGACTTGAACTAACCAATATGAAACACTTGCGCTGGTAAGGAATTTTCATTGTCGCACCTTTGTCTGATTCAGAATTTCCTGAATTGAAGAATTATCAAAATAAGGAATAGAATTAAAAATTAGTACATATTGTAAGCTCGTTAATCCAAAGTTAATCAGTAGCTCTTTTTCAAATTTACAGGCAACGACATATTTTTTGCTTATGACAATCAATGTTGATTAATTGGTATAATGACTATTCTGTAAATTCTTTCATTCCGCAAATTCTGATTCTGACAATG
>DAIDKM010000005.1 GCA_027450045.1 Paludibacter sp.
GAAGTTTTTCGTCGATTACAGATTGCCATTACCATCAAGCTCAACAACCGCAAAATTCTCAGTGGCATCGCACAAATCATTGGAGCTGAAGAAAACATTACCGACATCACCGTAGCCATTGACAAATTGGACAAAATCGGATTAGCCAATGTCAACGCAGAGTTGGCTACCAAAGGTATTACGCAGACAGCCATTGACCAACTTCAACCAATACTTTTGCTGCAAGGTAACAATACTGAAAAACTGACACAATTAAAAACAGTCTTAGCTGCGTCTCCAATAGGATTGCAGGGAATAAGCGAGTTGGAAACCATCTTCGAGTGGCTGAAACCGCTTTCGATTCAGAACAATATTGAACTTGATTTAACGCTTGCAAGAGGCTTAAATTATTATACCGGTGCTATCATTGAAGTAAAAGCAAACGATGTTCAGATAGGAAGCATCAGTGGAGGAGGTCGTTATGACAATTTAACCGGCGTTTTTGGTTTAGAAAATATGTCAGGTGTAGGAATCTCTTTCGGCGCCGATCGAATTTATGACGTCTTGCTTCAATTAGATGGGTTTCCCGAAACAATGAACGAAAACACGACTGTTCTTTTCCTTAATTTTGGTTTGCAGGAACAAACGGTGGCACTCACATTATTGAATACAATGCGGCAAGCCGGCATCAATGCGGAAATTTATCCTGAAGCGGCAAAAATAAAGAAACAGATGAACTACGCAAATCAAAAAAACATCCCTTGGGTAGTTATTCTTGGTGAGAATGAAATCAATCAGGGTGTTGCCACACTAAAAAACATGCTAAGCGGTGAACAAAGAATAGTTTCTCTGGAACATCTCATCGAACACATTATCTAAGTACGCATCTCTGGAAATTATCATATCTTTGCAAACACCATATCGAGCTTATTTAAATCAACATGCAAGATGAAACACTCTATTCGATTTAGCTCAACCCTTTTGTTGGCATTTTTGCTTTTCTTTTCCGCCACCGCACAGCAAGAAAATTATCCTGTTATTCAAGAGAATGGCCAACGATATTATCTTTACACGGTGAAACCTCAGGAAGGCCTTTTTGGCGTTGCGCGCAAATTTAATGTTTCTCAAGCCGACATCTTATCATGCAATCCGTCCATTACAGATGCTTTGCAAATTGGGCAACAGATTAAAATTCCGATCAACGAACAATCAACCGAACTCAGAAAACATGTTGTCACAAAAAAGCAAACCCTCTATTCTATAGCTTACCTTTATGGCACCACAATAGATGCGATTGTAGCGTTAAACCCACAAGCCGAAAAGGGAATCCGAGATGGAGAAACTTTGCTCATTCCACCTGCAATTCCGAAAGGGATAGAAGTTCATCCCAGCCCACTTATCAAACAACCGCAAGCCGAACCTATAAAAAAAGATACCGTAAAACCTATCTCCAAGACCGCTACAAAAACAATAACACACCAGGTTGTTGCAGGAGAAACATTGTATAGTTTAAGCAGAAAATATAATGTCACGGTAGATGAAATTCAAGCTGCCAACCCATCCATGAATGGACTTAAAACGGGGACGGTGATTTTGATTCCAACCAACGAAACGGCAATTGCCACCAAACCAGAGGTACCCGTCAAGCAACCGACAAAAGCCATTGAAAGAGTGATCAACGTTCCTACTCGTTCTCTTCCAAACAAAGGGAAAGTGATTAAAATCGGCATTTTATTACCTTTCTCACTTGACGGCACGAATGAAGATGCAACCATCGACAAATTTGTTGACTTTTACAGAGGCATCCTGATAGCATTGTTGAAAGCAAAAAAAGAAGGCATCTCAATCGAATTGCATACATACGATGTGGAAAAAACGAGCAATACGTTACTTCCCTTGCTAACGAAAGAAAGTCCGCTTTGGCATGTCAATTTTATCATCGGGCCGGCTTATGCCGGTCAAGTGCAAACCATCGCATCATTTGCCAAAACACACAAAATTTACACTATCATCCCATTTTCTTCCCAAGTTCCGGAGATAGCTTCCAATCCCTATTTGATTCAATTCAATCCGTCTTTAAAATGGCAATGTGAAGAATCTGCGTCACTGTTTGCACAACAATTCAGAAGCAAAAATATAATCATTGGCAATCTCAGTACCACAACAGATCCCACAAATATTGGTGTCATGTTTGCGTCATGTTTACGCCAAAAGCTTAATCAACTGCACATCCCCTACCAAAACGCCATCCTCACCGGCGGAAACGTGCAAAAACTGCAAGCCCAGTTTTCTCACACCAAACCAAATCTTATCGTTTTAGGAGATGACAATGTGGACAATGTGATCCCATATTTGCGTAATTTAGGCGAACTTGCACGTCGTGATAACTCACTGTCAGTTTATGGATTTCCTGACTGGGAACCCGAACAAGGTATTTTTCCCCGACTATATTATTCATCACTTTTTTACGTAAGCAACCAAATGCAACTAAACAAATATGATAACGATTACTCCCAGTGGTTCCGAACCCGAGTTGCTCCAACAAATAGTATGCGTTACGATTTATTAGGCTACGACCTGGCAAATTACTTTATCAGCGAATGGACTCATGCTGGAGCCGATGGAATGATCAGAAATCTACCGTTGTCTCCAAGTGATAATATTCAATCTCAATTCCATTTCCACAAAACAGGTGCAAACGGAGGATGGGCTAATGAAGAGATGAATTTACTTTATTACACAACAAATCAAGGAATTGTACGCTTATATCAGACAAAATAACCTAAACGAATACCAACGTTGATATTCCAAAAAGGATTCAATCCATACTCACTTACCAGCAAATATATTATCGCAACGTGAAATTCAAAGCCAACTATTTACTTCCGCTTGTTCTTGTTTGTTACCTTCTGAGCAAAAGCACTTTGTCTGCACAAACACCCTTTCGCCCCTATTTTTTGGTAGGTGGCACATACGGGATAACACTTTCGAGCATCAGTTTTTATCCGCAAATAACTCAATCCAATTTATTCGGATACACTGGTGGCATCTCCGGTTGTTTTGTTTCAGAACCGCACTTTGGGCTTCAAGTGGAGGTAAACTATTCGCAACGAGGGTGGAAAGAGCAAACAGGGCAAAATTTTTATCAACGACAATTGAATTATATAGAAATGCCGATTATGACGCATTTTTTTACGAATGGTAAAGTAGGATGGTTTTTGAATCTTGGCCCAAAAATTGGTTATCTATTATCGGAAAAACCAATCACGAACCTCACTACCCTGACAAATCCCGAATACACTACTGCTATCTCATCACGATTCGATTATGGCATTTGTGCAGGATCAGGCTTCGAACTCCACACACGACTTTTAAATTTTATTCTTGAGGGACGATATAGTTATGGATTGAGCGATATATTTCCCGACCGAACAAAAGATTATTTTGGAAGCTCAAGTAACCAGGTAATTTCAGTTACATTTGGAATCATGTTTCATCTGTAGCATCCGGGGAATCCGTGGTACTTTCAGAAGCTAACACATAACGCTTGTAATAGGAAATCATCAATGTAGTAATTGGCAAAGCAATAATCATGCCAATAATCCCCAACAAAGATCCCCAGATAGATAGAGAAAGCAAAATCAATGCCGGTTTAAGACCAGTGACTTTCCCCATAATTTTAGGAATCAAATAAATGTTTTGAATGCTCTCCTCGATCAGCACCACGATCAACAGACCAAGAAGAAGGAGCGAGAAGCTTTGCCCTGTTTCAACAGACTTCAACCCCAGTAATACCACTACCGGAATATATCCAAACCATTGCATATAAGGTATCATATTGAGAAGGCCGATAAACAAACCCATAATGATTGCTAAAGGTAACCCAAGCACTGAAAACCCGATAGCACATATAACGCCAACTGAAGAGGCCACCAACGCTTGCCCACGAAAATAACGATTCATGCCTTGCGTTAAATCGTCAAACAAACCTTCAAAAAAAGGTCGATAATGTTGCGGAATCATTTTGCTCCAACCATTTGTAATCCTTTCATAATCAATTAATATAAAGATTACGTACAAGAAAATAACAAATACGACGATCAAGCTCAATAAAAATTGTAACGTACCTGATAGGAAATTGATAAAATGCGGTTGCATTTTACTGAAAGTTTCCATAAACGTGTTGCTACTCAACAATTTTTCCAATTCTTGATACGAAAAATGCGATTGAAGATAGATTTGCCACGTTTCGGGTAGAAATGTCAAATGCCATTCCTGTGATTGCGGATCGACTAAATAACGTTGTATAAGATCGCCAGCATGTTGCACTTCTTGCGATACAGGATTGATGAGTAAAAAGATTATTCCGGCAAAAACGGCAAACAACACGGACAATGTTACAAACACTGACAATGAACGATTCCGTAATCGCAAGCGATGCTGAAAAAAATCCACCAATGGATTAATCATGTATGCCAAAAGCCATCCAACAAAGAAAGGCAATAGCACACTACTCAATCTTTTCAGAAGAAAATATACCACCACCAAAATAGCCAAACCCAATACTAAACGAACTACACGGTCGAAAGTAAATGGTTTACGAATATATCCCGGCATCATACGTATTGATATTTAAGAATTAGCTTCATTCGATTATTCTATAAATCTATTTATAAATAGAATAAAACGCACTTGCAAAGATAAGAATATCACGCATCAAACAGCTCTGATAAAACAGCTAAAGAGTGAATTGAACCAAATTCAGGTAAGTGAATGCGATAATAATGCAATATTTGTTCCAAAATCAACACACGTTCTTGTCGTGAAAATTCAAACAAGTGCATGTTAGCGTAATCCATACGCATCAATTTTTGGAACAATTGGCTTTCTGTCGGATTCAGAAATGACGTATGCTGTGGTTTTGAAGGAGTAAATACGCCATTCACCATATCGAAAAAGGCAATTGAGAAAATAGACTCTAAATTCGGATAAAAGCCTAAGAATCTCGTCATTTGCAGCAAAAACACCAAATGAAAATTAGCAAATCCTGTTTCTGCATGGCTTAGTGTGGCGATTGAATTCTCCAAAAACGTATATAAAGCTCTGTCAACTTGTGCTTCACGAAAAATACGATACAGACACTCTGCGATGAAAAACGCCAACGCACTTTTAACGGGATGGGTTGCCAGAAACGTGATTGTTGGATACGATTTTGCTTCGATAACCCTATGGAGTTCTCGACCAGGGAGAATTTCCAATTCCAGCTCCAATAAGCTCAATGGTTCCATCAACGCACGTTTAATGCCTGCTTTAGAACCTTTTGTGCCATACACCATGCAATCAATCCGTCCCTTTTCAGCAGTGTAGAATGCAATAATCGAGGAGCGATCACCATAAGGAAGCCGATGCAACACAACGGCAGCTGTTTTTATATACATGAATTCATTCCCTTTTCAAAAAGAAAAACATGCACCAAAGGTAAATAAAAATGCACAAACAACTTCCTTCATGTGAACTTTGGCATAGATAATCATTGCTTTGATAAATTCCATATCCAAGTTGATATTTGTAACGACAAAACGACTGTTTTCTGCATAAACGAGATAAGAAAAAGAATGACAACATTATACATACTATTTGCAAAGCTGGCATTACTTATCATGAGCTGAAACTCATCGCATTTTTTGTGGCTAAAATGAAATTGTCTAAAACGACTTGAATATGTGAAATAAATTCTGCTTATTTTTCTATTATGCCATGATTTTATTTATCTTTGCCTTTCCAAAAGATGTAAAAATACAGTTATGTTGATTCTTGATTTAATAAAACAGGAGTGGAAGAAAAGCACCCGATCACGCGGGTTCTACAAAAATGTAGTGGCAAACTTGTTTCTGGGCATCTTTGCTTTGTATATCATTATCGTATTCCTATTTTTGGGATTCTCTTTGAACTCGATGCTCGAGAAAACGCATACTTCGCTCACTCCGATGGAAATGGTTAACGGGGCAATGCTCTACCTGATATTGGGTGCACTGACCATTCGTTTCATCATGCAGCAACTCAATACATTTAACCTGCCTCTTTATCAAACACTCCCCATAAAACGTTCCGCCCTGGTTAATTTCCTCCTGTTGAAACCAATATTCGCTCCTATCAATTACTTTACATTGTTAGTAGTTCTGCCATTTGCGATAAAGTCAGTAGCCGGATATTACAGCGGAATCATTGCTTTACGGTTTGTACTGAGTTTTGTTTTTATCATCTGGTTCGATTCGTTGACAGCATCGTATCTTAAACGTAAATTTGGATCAAGCCTGTTGGCATTTTTGGCAATACTAATTGTTCTGGCAAGTATCGCAGCATTAGAATACTTCAAGCTATTTTCCCTTTTTGCTGCTTCCAAAGTGGTTTTTGGATTTATCATACTAAATCCCTTCGGACTGCTTATCCCGCTGGCTGCTGTACTATTGGCTTTCGGGTTGAACAAAGGCTTTTTTTCTCAAAACTATTACCCTGAGAGATTTAATCAAAAATTAAAAGGAGCAAAGGTTTCGACAGCCGACTTCTCCTTTTTAAATCGCTTCGGCATCATCGGCGAACTGATCTCACTTCAAATAAAACTCATGTTGAGACATAAACGAACGAGGACAATACTTTTAACATCAGCTGTTTTTCTATTCTACGGGCTACTTTTCTACACTCATCATTACAATGGAGACGGAATGCTCTTTTTCATCGCTGTGTTTATGACCGGCATCCTGATGTTAATGTACGGACAATGGGCTATAAGCTGGGATAGCAATCATTTCGATAGCTTGATGACAAAAAATATTCCTGTCCGTTCTTATGTAACTGCCAATTACTATTTGATGATAGCCTTCAACATACTTTGTTTTGTATTGACAACACCCTATTTTCTTTTCGGATCGAAGATTATCTACATGCACATAGCCGCTTTCTTTTTCAACTCGGGAGTCAATATTTTTCTGCTGCTGTTTTTCTCAACTTTCAATACAAAACGAGTGGACTTATCGCGCTCGTCGGCTATGAATTATCAGGGAACTACTTATAAAAGTTTTCTGATTGTGCTTCCCATCATGTTTCTCCCCATGTTGTTAGTCAGTATCCTGTCATGGGTTGCCTCCTTATCTGTAGCATTATGGACAGTTTCGTTATTGGGGCTGACCGGCATTTTACTACGTAAACCACTGATTAATATTTGCATAAATCAGTTTAACAGTCGGAAATACAAATTAGCCGAAGGCTTCCGTGAACAAGAATAACCAAACCAAACATTTGATAAAATAAGCATTTTCAAAAGCAGAAGACAAAAAGCGTCACTCACATTTTTTCTTTACATTTTCAACATTACACATCTTACGCTCATGATTGAAGTATCCAACCTCCAAAAAACATACAACGGTATCACCGTGTTGAACATTCCGCAACTAACCATTCCTCAAGGCGAAAGTTTTGGTTTAGTAGGCAATAACGGAGCGGGAAAAACAACCTTCTTCCGCTTGATTCTCGATCTGATTGAAGCAACATCAGGAGAAGTGAAAATAAATGGACAAAAGGTGGCGCGCAATGACGATTGGAAAGCTTTTACAGGCTCGTTTCTCGATGAAGGATTTCTCATCGATTTTCTTACCACGGGAGAATATTTCAACTTTGTGGGGAAACTATACAATAAATCGGAAGGCGACATAGCACTCTTTATGGAGTCAATGCAGGATTTTTTCAATGGCGAAATTTTGGGAACCAAAAAGATGATTCGCGACTTCTCAAAAGGGAACCAAAAGAAGATCGGCATTGCTGCGGCGTTACTTGGAGAACCGAAACTATTAATTCTCGACGAACCTTTCACTGCTCTTGATCCTTCATCGCAAATCCGCCTGAAACGCTTACTCAACGACCTGCAAGCGGCATCACAAATTACCATGCTCATATCGAGTCACGATTTGAATCACATCACCGAAGTATGTAAACGCATTGTGGTACTCGAAAAAGGAGATATGGTGAAAGACCTTCAAACCAACACCGACACCCTGAAAGAATTAGAAGCCTACTTTGCCGTTTAATCGTAGCATGTGACAATAAGAAAGGGAAACAATTCAAGGTTGAAAAAATAATGGCTGCCTCATCGCAGTTTTATACACAATGGAGAAAATAAGATGTCCGTGGGCAAGCAATAATGAGTGGAATAAAATATACCACGATACCGAATGGGGAGTGCCTCTTCATGATGATGCAAAACTATTTGAGTTTTTGATTTTAGATGCTTTTCAGGCCGGATTGAGCTGGATAACCATCTTAAAAAAACGCGATAATTTCAGAAAAGCCTTTGATAATTTCGATGCCAGCATCATTGCCAATTATTCCGAAGATAAACTTCAAGCATTGATTCAGGATAGTGGAATTATCAGAAACCAAATGAAAATAAGAGCTGCGGTTAGCAACGCGCAAGCATTTTTGCGATTGCAAAAAGAGTATGGCAGTTTTGACAAATACATCTGGCAGTTCACAAACCATCAAACCATTACCAATCATTGGCTCGATCATACTAATGTACCCGCCAGCACAAAAGAATCCGATGCAATGAGCAAATCACTCAAGAAAAACGGATTCAAGTTTGTGGGTACTACCATTTGCTATGCTTTTATGCAAGCCGCCGGCATGATTAATGATCACACAATAAGCTGTTTCAGATACCATGAAGTTCAAGGACACGAATAATAACGTAATACAGCATCTTACCTCTGATAAGACTTTTCTAACAGATTCAAACTACAAAGAAAAACGCAATGCAAAGCAAAAACGCCATCAACAATCAGTTTGTCGATGGCGTTTTTGGTAGTAGAGTGAAGCATTCACTATCTCCACCTAACACATATTCATTATAGATCTGTAATCAATCGGAACTTCGGGACTAACCACTTCATTATAATCCAAGCGATTAAATAAGCTGAAGCACACACAGCAAATAAAATGGTGTAAGCTGTTGCCGGATGAGCAGAATATAAATCAGTCATCCAACCTGCCAATTTTTGTAGCAAAACACCCCCGACTCCTCCCGCTGCGGTACCTATACCCGTGATAGCGCCTACAGCCTTTTTAGGAAACATATCCGAAACCGTGGTAAACAAATTAGCAGACCATGCTTGATGAGCTGCAGCGCCAATACAAATAACCATGATAGCTAAAATAGAGGCATAATAGCCAAAATGAGCCACGTTTCCAAAATATTGAGTCGTAATCAATAACAGTGGGAAGAGCGCAATCAAAAACATAGCCGTCATGCGAGCTTTGTAAGTTTGCCATCCACGATTCATAAAAAACATAGGAATACCACCACCAAAGACACTTCCTATAATAGCTACCCCAAAGACAATAAATGTAGGCCACATCACTTGCTTAGTTGTCATTCCAAATTGTTTCGTCAAATAATCCGGTAACCAAAACAATAAAAACCACCACACACCATCGGTCATGAATTTTCCCACAACAAATGACCATGTTTGCCGATATGTTAGCAGCTTAAACCACGAGACTTTAACAGGATTCCCTGCAGCAAGTGACGCAGCAGCAGCTTCTTTTTCATCAATGTCGCTATGAATATAATTGTATTCTGCTTCCGATAAGACACCTTTCTCTCTTGCTTTAGCGGGTGTATTATAAATCCAAAACCAAAAAATCAGCCAAATAAAACCGACCCCACCCGTCAAAATAAAGGACATTTTCCATCCTAAATCAGCACCAAAAAACAACAAACACCAAGGCACAAACAATGCAGAAATCATGGCTCCAATGTTAGAGCCACTATTAAAAATACCAGTAGCCAACGCTCTTTCTTTTTTAGGAAACCATTCAGCCACCGTTTTGATGGATGCTGGAAAATTGCCTGATTCACCCACAGCAAAAACGCTACGAATCATCATGTGCATTCCCACCAATTTCCCCACGAAAGCATTTCCAATACCGGCCAATGACCAGATGATAAGCGAAAAGGCTAACCCTAATTTGGTACCGATCTTATCAATAAAAGCTCCTGAAAACAAAGTGACGCCGGCATAGAAAGCCGTAAAAATAGATGTCAGGTTGGCAAAATCCGTATTTGACCATCCAAATCCTTGAGGCGAACAAAAATATTCTTTCAAGAAGCTGATCACATTACGATCCATATAATTGATCGTAGTAGCAAAAAGCAACAGACTAATAATTAGCCATCGATAATGACCTATTTTCTCAGCGACTTCAGTTTGTTTATTCATGATAATGATATTTATGGTAGATATTTAGCTTATGATTCTCTTGATTTATATCAATTTCTGGCTTTTTCAATGCTTGCAAAAGAAGATCTACACAATTCAGTGATAATGTTCCACTCTTGATTGGCCACAACCTCTTTGGGGAACAAATTGGAACCCATGCCTACACAAGCAACGCCTGCCTTAAACCATGCCATGAGATTTTCATCTGTAGGCTCAACGCCGCCTGTCACCATGATATTTGTCCAGGGCATCGGAGCCTTTACATTCTTAACAAACGAAGGACCTCCCACGCTACTTGCCGGAAACACTTTGACAACGTCGGCTCCCAACTCCTGTGCCATCCCAATCTCACTCACGGAACCACAACCGGGTACATAAGGCACGCAACGACGATTGCACACTTTGAAAATATCGGGATTCAATATGGGACTCACCACAAAATTGGCACCCAATTGCAAATAGAGCGAAGCTGTCCCTGCATCAACCACGGATCCAATGCCCAAAATCATATCGGGACACTGTTTTGCAGACCATTTTACTAACTCGGCAAATACCTCAAAAGCAAAATCACCACGATTGGTAAACTCAAAGGCGCGAACACCACCTTCATAACATGCTTTCACGACATTCTTTGCCACTTCAATATCTTTGTGATAAAACACAGGCACCATGCCGGTTTCCATCATTGACGCGAGTACTTGAATCTTATTAAAACGCATAAGTATTTACAATTTTAGAATTTACAATTGCACTTTGGTAATTATGTTTCTATTTCTGATTAGTGAGATTTCTTCTTTTTGTGACGAACCAATTCCATCAAATCATAAATGTTCAATGAAGATATAGTCAATCTCATTTATCGTGAGACTCTGCCGCTTCCGTCACCTTTCATCAAATTTTCTACTTCAGCTACCGTTACCAAATTAAAATCGCCGTATATGGTATGCTTAAGACACGATGCAGCCACAGCAAAATTCAAAGCCTGCTGATCATCGTTCTTGTAAGTCAGCAATCCGTAAATTAATCCGCCCATAAACGAATCGCCGCCCCCTACCCGATCGACAATATGCGTAATATCATAACGGGGAGATTGATACAAAAGATTTCCATCATATAAACAACCACCCCACGTGTTGTGATTTGCATTGATAGAACCCCGTAAGGTGATAATCACTTTTTTTGCACGCGAAAATTTTGCCATCATTTGTACACAAACCGATTCAAATTCTGCGGCATCAATTTCACCTCCTGTATTTTCAACATCAAAAGATTCCGGTTTAATACCAAACACTTTTTCGGCATCTTCTTCATTGCCTAAAATGACGTCACAACCTGCGACCAAAGCAGGCATCACTTCCGATGCTGTTTTTCCGTATTTCCACAAATTCTTCCGGTAATTTATATCGCATGAAACGGGAACCCCCAATTTGTTAGCCACTTGAATTGCTTCCAAACAAGCATCAGCAGCGCCTTGCGACAATGCAGGCGTAATTCCTGTCCAATGAAACCAATCTGCTCCTGACAGCACTTCTTCCCAGTTAATCATCCCAGGCTGAATATCTGCAATAGACGAATGTGCTCTGTCATAAACCACTTTGCTTGGACGAGCCACAGCACCCGTTTCAAGAAAATAAATACCTAACCTTTCTCCGCCACGAAGAACATGATTTGTCATAACTCCATTTTTATGAAGTTCTTTCAAACACCACTCGCCAATATCGTTTTGTGGCAGACGGGTTACAAAATCAGCACTCATGCCATAATTAGCCAATGACACAGCTACATTGGCTTCTCCGCCTCCAAATGAGGCATTCAGTTGAGTTGCTTGACTAAACCGTTCATATCCGGGTGTTGCCAATCGCAACATAATCTCTCCAAAAGTTACAATTCTCTTACTCATCACTTTTCATTCAATAATAAAATTGGTTTTCCAATCAATCTTGCAAAGAAACAACTTTTTTCTCTTTCCAGAAAATAATCATGGTCAGTTCGCTGATCTTTTTCTTAAAAAAGAGCAAACGATTGATGGATAAAAATATGAATATCGCAATCGGTTAAAACTGAAAATAATCAGCTGCATTTTTATAACTGATCGCTTCGGTCATTTTTCCAAGGAATTCCAGCTCGCTTGAAGGGAGTTTCCCTTTTTCGACATCATTACCAATAAGGTTGCACACTACGCGACGGAAATATTCATGACGCGGATACGAAAGAAAACTGCGCGAATCCGTTAACATACCAACAAAACGGCTCAATAATCCCATCAAAGATAATGAATTGATTTGAGAAATAATACCGGCTTCCTGATCAAGAAACCACCAACCCGAACCAAATTGCATTTTTCCGGCTACACTCCCATCCTGATAATTACCAATCATTGTAGCTACCAAATCGTTATCGCGTGGATTCAAATTATACAAGATAGTCTTAGCCAATTGATTCTTCAAATCCAATTGATTTAGAAATTTTGACATTGATTTTGCCACTGTAAAATCTCCAATCGAATCGAAGCCGGTATCTGGCCCTAACGATGTGAGTAAGCGGTTGTTGTTATCACGCAATGCCCCGTAATGAAATTGTTGTGTCCATCCAGCAGCCCAATCCATCAAAGCAAGATCAAACAATACTGCAGACTTGAATTTCAGTACTTCATCCGAACATAAATTCTTTCCGCCAAGCACCTTCTTGAAAATTGTATCAATCTCAGCCTGAGTATAATCTTCAGCATAAAACTCTTCAATGCCGTGATCACTTAATTTGCATCCCATCGATGAAAAGAAATCATGACGTTTTTGCAAAGCCTCAACCAAATTGTCGTAGGTAGAAATGGTGATTCCAGAAACTTCAGATAATTTTTCAACATAAGCCCTATATTTTGTAGGATCTTCAACAGCCATCACCTTGTCAGGTCTCCACGCAGGCAACACCTTAATTTCAAAGCCCTCATCGCGCAACGATTGATGATGTTCCAACGAATCAACAGGATCATCCGTGGTACAAACCACTTCAACGTTAAACTTTTTCATCAATCCACGAGCCGAATATTCCGGAGTGCGTAATTTAGCGGTGCATTCCTCATAAATATCACGAGCGCTCTCGGGTTTTAATAGTTTATGAACCCCGAAGGCTCGTTGTAGTTCCAAATGAGTCCAATGGTACAACGGATTACGCATAGTATAAGGAACTGTTTCTGCCCACTTCTCAAATTTTTCCCAATCAGAAGTCTCTTTTCCGGTACAGAAACGTTCGTCAATGCCATTTGCACGCATTGCTCTCCATTTGTAATGGTCGCCTTCTAACCAAATCTGACCTAAATTGTCAAATTGACGATTGTGAGCAATATACTCGGGATTCAAATGACAGTGATAATCGATGATAGGCATCTTTTCGGCATGTTCGTGATATAACCATTGAGCCGTATCAGTTTCGAGCAAAAAATGCTCATCCATGAACTCTTTCATAACTTAATCTCTTTAATGTTTGTAGTATGTGATTTGTTTACAAGCAGCTATATAAACAATATGCGAATTCGTGTTCGTGCACGAAGATAAGTAGAAATTTTTGATTACAACGAACGTTGCAAGGATAAAATTTTATTTTTAGAATAATTATTGATTATTTAATATAAGGCCTATTCTTGCTATTTTTGTCAGTTCATTTTTTTACTTCCAACCATTGTGAATATCCATTTGAGTAAATAGGAATATCACAAATTCTTAGCTACGACGATCAAAACGACTGAATCAAAAATCTGAAATAAAGCACATTATGCAAAATAATTTTTAGAATTACGGAGTAGCTCATCTCGTTTTTTCCGAAACTCAACTATGGGCAAATCAGCCTGAAACAGATTCTCTTTCATCATCAAAGCACTTACCTTGGGTTGTTGTGTCTCCACAACACGACGATCTTCATGTGCTATCTTCAGGTTGTATGGCATAAACAAGGCAAACAGGAAGGATTCAAGAATTGGAATCATCAAGAAACCCTGATAAAAACGCAAATACATAATCGTTGTTTCGCCGTCAACTGGGACAAAAGCAACTACAACCCGCATTTTCGCTTGTATAAAGTTTTGCCACAAATTAGGAAATATGAATTCGATACGCTGCTCATCTTCATCTTTTTCATGCAATTGTTCCGGCTTCAATGGAACAGTTCCATCATCCTTTTTATTAAATACATACATCATCATCTGACGATCGCCTTTCCATGTAACCAAAGGGCCGTCAACCAATGTATTTCCTCCACGACCAATCGTTTTGCGATGAATAAAAGGAACATGCGCGCAATCCAACTGATTTTCGATAACCCTTGAATAATGTGCTTTCCAAACATCCTGACGCGTTCTATAAGCGAGAGAGGATAATGATGAAAAGAAAAGTGGCTTTTCAACAGACTTTGCCTCATCACCCCAAAAGATCCAAATAAAACCATCCTGCTCATGAGTGAGATACCGCTTTATATAAAAGTTCGACGGAACATCAGCGCTAAAGCCATTTGCCGGAATCACCGTGCAACGTCCTTCGTTGTCAAACTCCAATCCATGAAAAGGACATTGAACATGATGGTTATCCAATACCTTCCCCGCACTTAAAGCCACACCACGATGAGGACAATGATCGACAAAACAGATTACTTTTCCGGTTTCATCGCGCCAAAACAGCAAGTTTTCGTTCAGCCGTTTCACGCCAACCAATTTTTGGCGGACCTCTTTTGATTCTAAAACAACATACCACTGATTTCGTATCATAATTTGATCTTCTAATAGTATCTTTCTTAACTTCAGGGGATCATTTTTATTGAATAAGCTTCAGAATCTCATCCGGCGATTGAACAAAGCGAATTGCGCCCTTAGCCTCCAACTCTTCTTTTGGTCGAAATCCCCACAAAACAGCTACGAATGGCACGTCGGCATTCAACGCAGTCTGTACATCAACACCCGAATCTCCAACATACAAGACCTTTTCTTTGGGAATAGCTGTTAGTTCCAAAATAGACTGCAAAATAGACGGATCAGGTTTGACAGGAAACCCGTCACGTTGTCCTAAGATTACGGAAAAGGGAATTTCCGAGAAAAAGTATTTGACCACTCTTTCGGTTGCTACATGCACTTTATTGGAAGCTACCGCAAGTTGAATACCCTGTTGATGCAACTGTTTCAGCAATTCGTGAATCCCCTGATAAGGGTGCGTATACTCTTCAGAATGAGGAACATAATGCACAATAAAATCTTTTTTGACACGCTCAATTGTCTCTCCGTCCTTTTTATCATCGGGCAAAGCGCGTTCAATCAGTTTTGTCACGCCGTTACCTACAAAACGCCTGTAAGTTTCAACATCATGTTGCGGAAATCCATGCTTTTTCAAAGCAAAGTTTACACTATTTGCTAAATCCTCAATTGTATCAAGCAATGTTCCATCCAAATCAAAAATCACTAATTGTGTCATATATGCAACGTTTATACGCCAGAAATACATTGATAAGTTAACTCTGGCAATTGTTCTTGACTATTTTTTCCAATAAACTTGTAACATCTCATTCACGGCAATCGTGCCGTCATCTTGTAAATAACGAACTACACGATGCAGTTTTTCTTCCTGAAAACGACTTTGTGTCATGATTTCCTGAAGTGTTAAAGGAGAGCGGTTTAACAATCTCTTCAATTCTTGTTTATAGGCTTCAAAATCATCATCTGAAAGCGATGTTGCCTTTTTTCGTAAGCAAACATCGCACTGACCACAAGGTTTTTCATGTCGTTGATCAAAATAAGCCAACAATTGCTGACTTCGACACACATTGTCTTCCTCAGCGTAAGCAATCATGGCATTGATCCGTCTCTCAAACTGAGACAGACGTTCCTCATACACCTGCGCCGTAAGATGCACATAGCGTTCATCTTCACGCGATTGTACAAACGCCACAAAAGGAGTTTTACGTGCCGGAATATATTCCACCACCCGCTCTTTGGCCAATTGCGAAAATGCGTTATACACTTCGTCTCGTGTCGTTCCTGCCCGTTGTGCAATCGCCTCTTCGCTGATATGGACAAAATCGGAAAACAATCCGGTGTATGAACGTAAAGTGACTTGCAATATGGTATCCCATGTCGGATTGTCGTGTCGCAACAGGTACAAATCCTCTTTCCGCACAACAATCATCAACCGCGAAGGATTGTCCAATTCGTCTGTAAGTTCAATGTAATCGGCTTGTTCAAGCAGTTTTAGCGCATGATAGGTGCTGTTCAACGACAAATGATATGCCGAACAAAACTTGGTCAAATCAAAAGGATAGACCACTCCAAAGCCTGACCCGACAGCAATTTCATAAAAGTTACCCAAACAGTTATAGGTATGCACAACACGATCTTTAGGAGGAAAGGCATCAGAAATCCGCCGTTTCAACGTAGCGCGATCATTTTTGCTGTAAATCAACACTGCATAAGCTTTCTCGCCGTCCCTACCCGCTCGCCCTGCCTCTTGAAAATAAGCCTCAACCGAATCAGGTAATTCAAGATGAATTACCAAACGCACATCCGGTTTGTCAATACCCATACCAAAAGCATTGGTCGAAACGATAACGCGCGTTCTATTCTCTTTCCATGCTGTTTGTTTTGCTTCTTTCGTCTCGCGTGACAATCCTGCATGAAAATGATCCGCCGAAATAGTATGTTCTTTCAAGTAATCCGCTACTTCTTTCGTCTTCGATCGGGAGCGCACATACACAATGGCACTTCCCGCAACACGTGACAGAATATGAACCAAATAAGGCAATTTGTCATCCACATGTCGTACAACATACGCCAAATTTTCCCGTTCAAAGCTCACACTGAAAACATTCGGCTCTTTAAAATGCAACTGTTTTTGAATATCGACAACAACCGATGCCGTGGCTGTGGCAGTCAACGCTAACAAAGGGACATCAGGCAAAACGGAGCGAACTTCGGCAATCTTTAAATACGAAGGACGAAAATCATAGCCCCATTGTGAAATACAATGTGCTTCGTCCACCGTAATCAAAGTAACATTTAAATGCGGCAACCGGCTTAAAAACAATTCAGTCGATAAGCGTTCAGGGGAAACATAGAGAAACTTATAGTTGCCAAAAGTACAATTATCCAACGTGGTCAAAATCTCCGTCCGGCGCATTCCCGTGCATATCATCGCTGCTTTGATTCCAAGCGCTTGTAAGTTTTCTACCTGATCGCGCATCAGGGCAATCAAAGGCGTAACCACCAAACATAGTCCATCCTGAGCCATGGTAGGTACTTGAAACGTCATCGACTTTCCACCGCCGGTCGGCATCAATCCCAGCGTGTCGCGTCCCTCCGTAATGCTCTGAATAATGTCGCTCTGCAAGGGACGAAAATCATCGTATCCCCAATAGCGTTTTAATATCGCACGGTAGTGCTCCATTGACCTTGATTCCATGCCAACAAAATTACGCTTTTTCTACCAAGTTTCAAGTTGGCTTAACGTGATAAACCCCTATCTTTGTCTTCCAATTTAGTTGCCGTCTGCACAATGAAAAATGTATGTTTTACATACGCAAAAACCCATGAACATGTGGACATGCGAACACCATCCATAACTAATAAAACCATTAGTCGGATAAAATTTCAAGGATTATTTTTCTTGTTCACCCTATTCATTGCTCCCTCTGTATTCGGGCAACAGGTTAACTATGATCAATGGCTGAACGATTGGCAACGAAAGCAACAAATATATAACAATCTGGCCTACACACTCCATTTGCCGGCCCGAAGCAAGGTATGCGCCTATGAAATAGACGGGAAAGACACGTTATATCTTTACACGATGGGCGATATTTACTGCTTTCCGCCCATGAAGTTTGCCAATAAAAGACAGGAAGCGTTTTATTGGAAAACTGTTCGCGATGTAAAACGGGTTCTACCTTATGCACGCATGGCGTCCCGCATGTTGGCAACCGTAAATGCACACTTAGCCACATTGTCAACCGAACAAGAGAAAAAAGCATACCTCAAAACGGTTCAGAAAACCATGTTCAAAGACTATGAAAAAGATTTGCGCTCCATGTCTATTAATCAGGGGAAACTTTTGGTACGTGTCATTGACCGCGAATGCAACCAAACAGCCTATTCCATCATTAAGTTATACAAGGGATCGCTAACGGCTTGGTTTTGGCAAGGTGTAGCTCAACTTTTCGGTTCCAACCTGAAAGCGCAATATGATGTTCAGAACAAAGACCGGATCATCGAGCGCGTCATCACTCTGGTGGAAGCGGGGCAATTGTAACCACATTTTGTTCTGCAAAAAATTCATCTTCATATCGTTGTGCATGACAAAAAAACATCCCTTTTTTCTAAGGAAAACACGATGTTTCATTTTTCTACACCGACAAAAACCAGTATCTTTGCCCAATATTTTTAACAATTAATCACTCCATGGCAACCATACGACCTTTCCGCGGGTTACGCCCTCCCAGACAATGGGTTGAACAAATTGCATCGCGTCCCTACGACGTATTAAACTCCGAAGAAGCCCGCATAGAAGCGGACGGCAACGAAAAGTCTCTCTATCACATCATTAAACCGGAAATCGACTTTCCCATCGGCACCGACGAACACGATCCCCTCGTTTATGAAAAAGCCGCCGAGAACTTTAGCCGTTTTCAGAAAAACGGATGGTTGGTGCAAGACGATCATGCAAACTACTACGTTTATGCTCAGGTGATGAATGGTCGAACCCAATATGGCCTTTGTGTGGGAGCCTCAGTGGACGATTACATGAGTGGCAGAATCAAAAAGCATGAGCTGACACGTCGCGATAAAGAAGAAGATCGCATGAAACATGTCCGCATTACCAATGCCAACATGGAGCCGGTATTTCTTGCCTATCCGCATCACGACGAAATCGACACTCTTGTCAGCCGAATAACCCTGCAACAACCCGAATATCAATTTACGGCCACCGACGGCATTGCTCATTTGTTCTGGATTGTAACCGACCCACAGACGATTCAACGTATTACGGAAATCTTTGCCGGCTTTCCTGCCATGTACATTGCCGATGGCCATCATCGCTCAGCGGCGGCAGCATTGGTTGGAAACGAAAAGAAACTGCACAATCCAAATCATCGCGGCGACGAAGAATACAACTTCTTTATGGCGGTATGTTTTCCTGACAATCAACTCGCCATTATGGACTACAACCGCGTGGTAAAAGACCTCAACGGGCTGAGCGACGAAACTTTTCTGTCGCAATTATCCGAATTCTTCGATATCACCATAAAAGGGACAACACCAGTCAAACCCAAAGCGCTTCACCATTTTTCGCTCTATCTTTCAGGCAAATGGTACGAATTGAAGGCAAAGCCCGATACGTACAATGACAACGATCCGATTGACGTGTTGGACGTTACCATTTCGTCGCGTTTCATTTTGGACAAAATTCTGAACATTAAAGATTTAAGGAGCGATAAACGCATTGATTTCGTAGGAGGTATCCGTGGATTGGAGACCTTACAGCAACGCGTTGACAGTGGCGAAATGCGTATGGCATTAGCACTTTATCCGGTATCGATGAAACAACTGATCGATATTGCCGACAGCGGCAACATCATGCCACCAAAAACCACGTGGTTTGAACCAAAGCTACGCTCAGGATTAGTCATTCACTCGTTAGATTAAAAGAGATAACCAAAACAGCCGCTTCCTTTACAAAAAAAGAAGCGGCTGTTTTATCGATGACCCTCATCTATCGAATCGTAATTTTCTGCGTTTGATCGCCAATGCGAACAATATAGTAGCCCACAGGCAAATCCAGCGCAAACTCTTGTCGATTATAAACCACTCTTTTTTCTGCAACTTTTGTCCCCACTAAGCTAAAGATCTGCAATACAGAATTGGCAGGAGCATTTGTCACCGTCATCACATGGCTATCATTCACAACAACCGAGATTCGTTGCGATGTATTTGGCTGCTCCACATAGGCTCTTTGAATTTGTGCTTGCAAAGGACTTAATATCAGCAGAAAGAAGAATAAAAATAAGAATAGTAAACCATGCTTCATACGCTTCTGTTTTTTTTACAAAAGTAACCTTTCTGTTTGAGAAATGTACCATTTGCAGGAAAATAATTACCCGCCAGCCAGCAATTGTTTGGCATTATCGACTGCTGCTTGTGTCACTGATGCCCCGCTCAACATGGCGGCAATCTCCGAAATACGCTCTTCTGCAGAAAGCCGTTGAATGATCGTTTCCGAAACACCATGTTGCGTGCTCTTGAACACGCGATAATGGTGTGTGCCTCTTGCTGCGATTTGTGGCAAATGCGTGATGGAAATCACTTGCATCACTTCGCCTAATTGTTTCATGATGATTGACATGGCATTAGCCACTTCGCCCGAAATGCCCATATCGATTTCATCAAAAATAATGGTCGGAAGCGATTTGGTATGCGCTATCAACGATTTTATGCTCAACATGACACGCGAAATTTCACCCCCTGAAGCAATTTGTGCAACCGGTTGCGGCTTCACCTGAGCATTGGATGAAAACAAAAACTGAATCTCGTCGCGTCCCATCAACGTCCATTCCGATTGTTGCTGCTGATCGATCTGAAATACAACATGTTTCATCCCCAACTGCCTCAATTGTGTCTCAACATGTTTCGCAATCAACGGGAATGACTTTTTGCGAGCTATGGTTAAACGCTCGCCAAATGTTTCGACTTCTTTCAAGAACTGCGCTGTCTCTTTTTCAAGCAAAGCAATGTCATCATCAAAGGCATCGATCCGTTGTAATTGCTCCGCCAACTGATCGCGCAAACCTATCAACGCCGGAAGAGACGAAAGCCGGTGCTTTTGCTCCAACGTATAAATTTCATCCAAACGATGCTTCACCTGTTCTGTACGTTCAGGTTCTACTTCAACCGACAATTGTTTCTTATTAAGTTCTCCGGCAATATCCTTCAACTCGATCACCACCGTCTCGATGCGCTGCTGCAAATCGCCGACAACAGGATAAACCTGCGCGGCATGACGCATGGCAACGACCGCTTCCTGCAAAGGAGGCAATACCGAAGTTTCCTGCCCGTCTATAATATCACACGTTCGATGCAAATATCCTTTGATTTCTTCCGCGTGCTGTAGCATCTCCAATTCTTGCTCAAGTAATTCCTGTTCATTTTCCTGCAAATTGGCTTCATCCAATTGCTTCCACTGAAAATGCAGGTAATCCCGATCGGCCTGCTTTTGTTGCGCCAAACGACGTAAGTCGGCAAGCTGTTTCCGTTTTTCCTGATAGGCGATAAAGGATTGTTGATATTGGCTAAGCAAAGAAGCTGTTTGGGCAACGGTATCCACCACATTCAACTGAAAAGCGCTGTGCTGAAGAAGTAAATTTTGATGTTGCGAATGAATGTCAATCAGCTTTTCGCCCAGTTCCTTCAGTTGTTGCAAGCCCACAGGCGAATCATTGATAAAGGAGCGAGACTTACCCGAGGCATAAATTTCGCGTCGAATAAGCGTCACGTCTTCATACTCCAACTCATTGCTTTCAAAAAACGCATGTAAATCGTATGCTGCAATGGAGAAAGAACCTTCCACCACACATTTTGCCGCTCCGTCACGAATCACCTTCGAATCGGCACGTTGTCCGAGAATAAGTCCCAACGCACCCAGAATGATGGACTTTCCTGCTCCGGTTTCACCGGTAATGACAGAGAACCCTTCGTCAAAATCGATCTTGAGACGCTCAATTAAAATGTAATTTTCAATATATAATGAATATAGCATACTCTATTCTTCTCATCCGTTTTTTTGTATCTTGGAAAAACGATTCTCCAACGAAGGCGCCACCTGCATCAACAGTGAATAGATGCTGCCTCGCTCCGCCGCAGTCCCCTGACTGAAAATGTCGGCAATCTCATCAATCTTGGCATCCAGAAACATCGTAACGACAATATTTCCGGGCAGATTCGCGTTTGCTTTGGCCAACAATGGTAACGCTTGTGCAATAGTAGCACGTCCGTTATCGGAATTATCAGCCATCATATCCAAACCCAACCGGTTATAATCGTAACTCAAAGTACGCATACCAGCCATTTTCGGGTCTAAAATTCCATTAATCAACGCATAGCGGTTTTGGTCGCTCTCAAACGCTTTCCACCCCGATTCGTTGGACGATTGCATGGCGTTGGCAATAGCTTCCGCCCGTTGGTAAAAAGGAGAGCCACCCATCAATGCAAACGAATCGGCATCCTCGCCCAAGATCACGTAGCCATAAAACATCATAACCGCCATCAGATTGTTTTCCGTTTGGTTGTCGCTCACTTCAAGCGATTGGTTTTCAATGTAATTGAAGTTCACATTCTTATCGCGAAAGTTGAAAAGAGTAGTGACGTACGATGAATTAAACACCGGACGGCTCGACTGAATCTGCAATTCAGTGGTAAAATAATCGTTGGCGTATGCTTTTACGGTAAACACGAAGTTGCAGTCAATCCGTTCATTGGGGGCAAACACACGATTGCTCCATTTTCGGGAGTTCATCCAATCGTTGAGCGCCTTCTGAAGTGTCGTAAAAACCTGCTTATTCGTTCCCTGAATCAAACTCGAGTTCACTTGCACGTGGCAATTAAGCTCTTGCGCCGAAAGAGGAACCAGAAAGAAAAAACAAAAAAGCCCCACCAAGAAATTTCTCATACTAAGAAGCAATGAAGTCTGTTACTCAGAATAACCTGCCTTTTCGCCCACAACGGCTTCAGGATGCACTCAACACACAGACAAAATTACGACAATAATTTCAATAAATCATGGTACTGGTAGTTGGCTTTCGCTGCAAATGAAAGACTCAGACAAACATAGTTTCGCCTTTAGATTCTGTTATTCCTGCCTTTTTCGCTTAATTGAAATCTATTGTCTCAAAAAATTTGCGACCCAATGAATATGGTATAACTTCGTCGTGTTGTAAGCGTCCAATTATTATAGCGGGGTGTGTATTGAATTTTTGAGCAAATCTCACAATATCAGCTTCAGAAATCGCCTGTTGGCGCAACACTTCATTTTCTTCTGCTTTCGAAAAAGTCCATTTAATTGCAAATTCATTTGCTTCCTGTTCTTTATCGGTATCTTTATCAGAATATTCAACATTTTCCAGAAAAATATCTTTCTTGCCATGTAACAGGATATGCCCTGCTTCGTGAAAGAACGTAAACCAAAATGCATCATTCCTTTTATACCTGCCTGTCAGTTGTATGAATGGTGTGTCATTCAGCCAGCGTGTTGACCCATGAATAGGTGCTTTGGGCAAACAGGGAGTATGTATCACTTTCACTCCGGCTTTAAGACAAATAGCCTGCAATTGTTGAAAGAAATCAACAGGATGACTTGCCATCAACGATTTTATTTCAGGCAAAAGTTCTTTAAATCTTTTCTCCGAATATTCAACTGTAGGCAATTCAGTGGCCTGTATTTCACCTTTGCGCAACCAAGCCGACAACGCGTAAGGCTCGGATGTGTGCGCTAAGGAAATACGAAAAGCTACTTTCAGTTCCTGATTAAAATAGTAATCGTGCCAGGCATCGGGATTACTTACACCAAAAAAGGACAACAATTCCATCGTTTTCTCTTCCATATTCGACACAGCATGTATCCAACCTTTTTTTATCATATCACTTAATGGAAACTGCTTTGCCCATGATACGGCATCTTGTATTACCGCTTTGCGTTTTTCGCGGGCTATGTATTCATCATAGCTACGTTGATTATTCATCCAAAAGTGAGCCGGTATTTTAGTTACGCTCTCAAATTGAATTGCCATATCGGGGGTAATGGCGCTTTCACCTTTTAAGACCGCAATAATTGTTTTCTCGGGCTTGCCTGTACGCACAGCAAACTCTTTCGGTCCCATGCCCATTTCCATCATCTTTTCTTCCAGTGTTTCTCCGGGATGCGATACCGATTGTGGAAAATATTGATTTTGCTTTGTCATGGCTATTGCTCCTTGTGATAGTTTATTATTTCAATAATCTCAACTCCTGCTATTTCCAGCCAAATATACTGGCCGGAATTGTTTACCGGAATTGGCCTTTCCATTGGGGTGAAAACTAAACGATAGGGCTGATCCAGGTCGCATCCCCATTGTCCTTTTCTGTTTTGGGATAGTTCGTGATAATTTCCGGGTAAGTTTCTTACATCTTCCAATGTTTCTGCGTTTGCAAGTTGCGTAAGCCTTCTGCGCAGTAATGTTGCCCTGATCTGACCCATTACTCTGACCATCTTTCGGTCATCATTGGCTAATTTTTCAAGTTTCTTATCCGTAAACGTTATTTCCACTACAAAGGTATCGCTTATTTTGACTTACAGTATCTGTAAGCACAATTGTTTATAATACATTAACCATATACTTCTGTACCAATATGTTTTCAAGTCTCAAACCAACACATTGCTATATTTCCCCACGCAACTTTACTTTTTCTCATAGCACACCTAACTAACATTGACAGGGTTGCCGGAATGATGAGTTACACATTCAACTTTCTGTAAATGCTTTTCATCATAATCTCCCTTACTACATCACCGAATGCTTTGTCATCCAGTATCTTTTCAAAGATATCCTGATTTTGTTCCATGCGTTCGAAGAGTTTGTTGATAAACTGATCTTCAAAAGCAAATTTGAAAGTATCAATTTTATTGACTTTGGCTTGTGTTTGCAAGGTATCGTCCATCAGTAATTCAGCTTCTATCTGATCAAAGAATAATTTATCGGCTTCTTCAAATTGCGTATTGAACCGTTCGTTTAATACATCTATAATTTCAGATAATGGAGCCTCATCTTCTTTGGGTCGTGTCAGTCCGGCTTCTGTCACTCCACTTAATTCTCCGTTTTCTCCTTTTTGCAATTCGATTGAACCTTCCTTAATCTTCTGTAGTCTGTAATACTCCAATGCTATTTCATCAGCAATTTGAAGGTTTTCAGTCAGATCACGTTTTGGCAAACGCATTTGCAGCAACTTAGCATAAGCATAAAACTTCTCTAAATCAGAATCGATAAAAGGCATAATTTGCGATAGGAAAGCATACAGATTTGTCCATGTTCGCAATCCTTTCTTAAACTCATCCCTTTTTTCTTCTTTATCAATGGCTTTAAATCGATCTGTGGCAGGATCGGTAAAAGCATACAACATTTTCTGATCTCTCGGGTTATTGAACTTAGTCGATGCATTAAAGTATATACGTGCAAATGCTTCTATTTCACTATCGGTATAAAGTTGAAATGCATCAAGTCTCACTTTCAAATCATACAAATGATTAATATCTACATCTTCTTTTACGCTTGTAAATTCATAATACGGCTGAAACGATTTCAGAATAGTCTCACGATCATTAGCAAAATCAAGTACAAACGTATCTTCTTTTCCCGGACAGGTGCGGTTTAATCGCGAGAGTGTCTGTACCGCTTTTACTCCCGACAGTTTTTTATCCACATACATGGTGTGTAAAAGAGGTTGATCAAATCCGGTTTGGTATTTATCGGCAACAATTAGTATCTTATATTCATCGTGACCAAATACTTCAGGCAACTCTTTTTCACCGTATCCCGTCAGTTCAGGTTCGGAAACGCCATCAGGGAAATTGTTGTCCAACACTTTCCCTGAAAAAGCCACCAACACTTTGATTTCATCCTGATACCCCTTTGCATGAATATAGCGCTCGAATTCTTCAAAATATCGTTTAGCATGAAGCCGCGATCCGGTTACCAACATCGCTTTGGCTTTTCCGCCGATTTTTTTGGCAACTACCTGACGAAAATGCTCAATCATGATCTCCGTTTTTTGTGCCAGATTATGAGGATGCAACGAAACAAAGCGACCAATGGCGGTAGCAGCTTTCGATTTGTTGAATTTGGGGTCGTCTTCGATGGCTTTCGTTAATTTGAAAAACAATTCATACGTTGTATAATTGTCCAATACATCGAGTATGAACCTTTCTTCTATCGCCTGACGCATGGAATAGAGATCAAAAGGCTCCGGTTTTCCATCCGCTCCTTTGTTCCCGAAAACTTCCAGTGTTTTGTATTTAGGTGTAGCCGTGAAACCAAAGAAAGAAATATTATTCTGACGTCCACGAGCAGTTGCCGAGCGTTCAATTTGTTCACGAATATAATCATCTCCCGTGTAATCGTCTATATCTGCTTTTTCTGCTTCATCCAAGGACTTTGAGCCCAATACCTCTTTCATCTTTTTGCTGGCTTCTCCACCTTGCGAACTATGTGCCTCATCAATGATCACAGCGTACTTGCGTTCGGGTAAACCTTCTACCTTTTCCACAATAAATGGAAATTTTTGCAACGTGGTGATAATGATATTTGTACCGTAGCCTATGGCTTGTGCCAGTTGCTCACTGTTTTTATCAATCTTCTGTACAACACCACTCTTATGCTCAAACTGGTAAATAGTATCCTGTAATTGCTGATCTAACACTTTACGGTCGGTTACCACAATTACGCTATCGAAGATCCGCTCATCAGTAGCATTATGAAGGCTCGACAAGTGATATGCAAGCCATGCAATGGTATTGCTTTTTCCTGAACCTGCCGAATGTTGTATCAGGTAATCGGTCCCGATTCCTACTTGCAATACTTTCTGACTAATCTTACGAACAGCATTCAGTTGGTGGAAGCGTGGAAATATCAGTTTCTCTTTTTTGTATTTACGTCCCTCAAACTCAATTTCTTCTATTTGAAGGTGAACAAAACGTTGAATGATTTCCATCCAACTGTCTCGCGTCAATATATTTTCCCAAAGATACGAAGTACGGTAACCATCCGGGTTGACAGGGTTACCTTTGCCGTTATTACAACCTTTGTTGAACGGAAGCCAGTAAGTTTTGGTTCCGTCAAGTTTTGTGGCCATAAATACTTCGTCCTGATCCACGGCGAAATGTACCAATGTCCTTTTCTTAAAGGTAAACAACAACTCTTTATTATCACGGGTGGCGCCGTATTGAACCTGAGCATTGGTGGCGTTTTGTCCGGTAAACTGATTTTTCAGCTCCAGTGTGGCCACCGGAATGCCATTCAACGACAACACCACATCCACTGAGTTCCGGTTGTCCTTGCTATAGAATACTTGACGATAAACTTTCAGGCAATTCTTTTCGTAAAGAGCCAATGCGTCTGGGTTCAATGTAGAAGCCGGCTGGAAGAATGCCATCTGAAACCGTACCCCGTAATCTACAAAACCATTGCGCAACACATCCAGACTACCCCTCAAATCCAACTCTTTGTACAATCGCTGTATAACGCGGTTATCGGCATCTGCTCCATGAATTGCAGTAATTTTTTCCCATTTCTGTGGTTGTGATTCTTGTAAAAAGTGAATCACTTCATACTTAAACAGCCCCAGTTCGGGGCTATAATCGGCTGCATTGCCTTTGGTGTAACCGCCTTGTTCTACAAGCGATTGAACTATGGCTGATTCAAAGGTATGTTCATTACTGATATTCATTCTACTCTGAGTTTTTGACTCCATCAAGATCCTCAATCAATTGATAAACTCTCGTCGATGGATTCTTGTATTCAATGATTTTTTTTGCCCTCTCTATCGCCTTCGATTGTCTTTCCCTCAATTTTTCTTTTAGTTTATCGCAAACATGTCCCTTTCTGTAATTCCTGAAAATACTATTGAGCTTCTGCAAACATTCGGAGCTTGTCAGCGCTGCTTTTTGATCTTGATTATGCAATAAATACCATAATTCAAAACAGGGATTTGAACCTATTAAAATGGCATTGTGCAATGATTGCAATCTCTCTTGCATACCTGCAACATCCAAATCATAAACCAGATATGTTTTATCTTTCGGATGTGTATCCTTTGTCTTTTTGTAATTGGCAATATACATATTAGTTATTCTATTACCGGCAATTTTTGCATCAATAACAATGGGTAAGCGATATGTGGCGCGCAGAAAACGAATGTAGGCTTCTTCCGTTTCTCCTTCACAAAAGACGAAAAAAGTCGGGTTTATCATTTTCCCTTTGGGTTTTCTACTTTGCCTCCTCATTCTATGACACGTTTTAGATTATCCAACGAATCATCAATGTAAGGTATGGCATCAAACCTGCCTTGCAGATAGGCTTTCTCCACATCCATCGTATCTCTGAAATCCTTGTAATCGAACAACGAATACAAATCGCTCGAGCCATCAACTTTCTTGTTTACAAAACAGATCTGATCCTTTCTGAGTTTGTTCAGATTCAACAGGTTGGTATTATGTGTCGTGTAAATCAATTGCGCTGATTCGCCCGCATGAAACAAGCTCACTATGTACTCCACAATTTTACTGTGTAAACTAAGTTCAATCTCATCTATCAACAGGATTTTATTGTGTTTCACCACATTTAAAATCGTAAGCATAAAGTAGAATAACATCTGCGTTCCTGCCGATTCTTCAGTCATAAGATCAAAAGCAACAGTTGGATTTGACTTATGAAAGGTGGAAAAGATCAAATGCTGCTGTTGAATATCAACTATAGAAGCTTGATTCGACATAAAATCAGCATTCACATTCTTCCCCGGGCGGATCTCTTTTCGCATTTGCACGTCCACAATATCGCTATCGGCAATTTGTAGAGCTTTGAGCAGCGCAGTCCTGTTTTCGTGATACAAAACCTCGATCGACTGTGCATTGTAACCAACGTACCCGAGAATAAATGTTTCGTGGAAGAATTGAAAGATTTCTTTCGGAATTTCCCTGTCCATTTGGCTGGCACGTGATATATAAAGCGTTTTTCGGGAAGTATTTTCAGTCACATCCATTGGCTTCTTGATGACGGAACTAAAGCTGTAAATTTCACGCTTCTCTTTCCCTGCCTGTTCATCCCGCGTAAAGATTTTTGCTCGTCTGCCGTTTGGATAATAATACAACGCTTCGGTTACAATTTCTGTCTGTGTCAACGAGAAAGAGTATTCATATTCAATCTCCTTAATGACAAAACGAATGAAAAAAGTACTCGGTTTTCTATTGTACCCCTCAAATTTGAAAGGCACAAAATTAAACGTAACATTTTCATTGTGGGTATGCGACATGAAAACCATCGTGGCACAAAACCGAATAGCTTTTATGATATTGCTTTTCCCCGAAGCATTGGCCCCATAAATGGCTACGGTTTTCAAAATTTGCTCATCGCTATAGGCAAAAGTATTCGCTTGCAAAGTTTGTACTTTTTGAGATTTACTATTGCCTGCCCGCAAATCTAATACAACCTCATCTTTTATCGAATAGAAGTTGCTTAAACGAATCTCAATAATCATTTTATTCGTTGTTTTTGAAATTATCTTGCAAATATAGGCAATAAAATTAGTTTCATACTATTTTTCTATATTTTTACACCCTCACCTTCCCCGTCACCACTTCGCTTATCAGCGTTGTGCGGTATTCCTGAAACAATTCGATCTGTTTTTTGAATTTCGCTATCAGGGTATCTAAACGGCTGCATTCTTTTTCTATATGTGCAACAATGGCTTGCTGTTCAATAAGAGGTGGCAGTGTTAGAGTTAAGTTTCTAGTCTTAGTTTGATTTATTATTGGCAATGTGGTATAGTCTGCTTCTAGTGCTATCATTTCTTTATTTCCAACAAAAAAATAATAACCAAAAAGTGGATAATAATTTTCATTATTGAAAGATATTATGTTGATTTGTTGATTCGCTGATGCCTTCTCAGAAAAAAAACTTACCTTACCCAATGTTGCACCTATACTAACAAGATAAATTGAATAATTTGGAAATAATTCCACTTCATTCATATCAATTGCAGCTACATTCAACTTTCTCCTTGATTCAATTAATTCGGAATTACCTTCGAAATCTGCGGGTGTAAACCAATTTATATTACCATTTTCAAAGAAATCTATATCTGAAGATTGTATTTTTGGAGTTCTGCCTGTTTGTACATGTGATATATATTTCAGTCTTTTCACCTCCCAATGCTCCGGTATATCACCCAACCATTCTACTCCCGACGGTTTTAGTTTTACGTTTTTATCTACCCCACGGGTTACCGCATGGTTGATAATGGTTTGTTTCTCTTCTTCGTAAAGAGTTATCAACTTTTGTTTATTGGCTATTATGCTGTCTATCTCGGCTGTTTTACGGTTGAGGTAAGTGGCAATGGCGGTTTGCTCGCTTTTTTCTGGAATAACAACTAATGCAGAAGTAAATTTTTCAGTTCCCAATCCAAATCTTGTAACTCCATTTGCTGAAACCTCAAAATATGATTGTTGAAAACGGCATTGAAATTGTCTGAAAAGATACTCTCCCTGAATATCTTTAGGTGTTATATGAGTTAAATGATAACCGCACACAACATTATCAAACGACTCAGTAACTAGAGCTGGGATTCCTATATCATTAGCACTCTCAGAGTCTTTGGTAAGTATTACATCACCTTGTTTAAGAATGAATTTACTGATTTGATCATTAGATGCAGTCGCTTTCATAAAATCCATATTGCTATGAATAGTTTCATTCTTATAAACGTCAACGTAATTGCAAAGATAGACTTCTTGCTCTTCTTCTTTACTTTTTTTATCAATGTTACTTGGGTTTGCGTCTGCAAGGTATTTCAGCCGTTTTACTTCCCAATGTTCAGGAATATCTCCGATCCATTCGATGCCGGAGGGTTTGTATTTGTCGTATCGTGTCATTTTAGTTTTTCCTTTACCTCTTCCAGTACTAACTCAAATCTGTCGAATGGTTCAATCCATGCAGGCAAATCAGTGTTTATCCAGCTCATTACCTGAATCATTTCGTCGTGTATTTGTTTCAGTTTCGTAAGATTCCAACAGATAGGTTCATTATGAAAAACTCGGTTCCTGAAATTTCTAAAAGTATTCAGAGGTGCCGATACGTTTTTTCTTTGCCTCTCTTTTTTAGGCATAAAAGGGAAAGCGCGACGAAGATCTTTCCATAGATTAAGTTCAAATTCACTATTGAATAAGCGTGTCCAAAATCCAAATGTAAGCTCGGCTACCACCTTCGAAGGGTTAACTAATTCTCTTCTTTTGGTGATATTAGTCTGAGCAACATTTATGTCTTTAAGAAGGTTAGAAAACCCGGGTGTTGTATGAAACCGGTTATACCAATCATCAACTCCAAATTTAGTTTTGAATTCTCTATTTATTGCATTCCTTAAAGCAACTTCTAAGACTGACAAGCATGGATAGAAGGCCTCCGATATTTGTATATTACACTGATAGTGCAATATATCTTTACTTTCATCGGATGGATACTTGTCAAAGTATTTATGCATTCGCTCGTCCGAAAAAACTTTCTCGAAATATTGTTTATTCATCATTCAAATGTATTATCTTTGTATCGCCGTCCCGGTACTTCCTCTCTCGGATATTAGATGCCGATGATGAAGCCGGGTTTTTTTATTTTATTCCAGCACGGTCTTCTCCAACTCTTCCGTTTCATTCTCCAACGCCAAAATATCCGCTTTTATCTCCTCCAGCGAACGTAGCGGCTTAAACTCGTAGAAATACTTGGTAAAATTCACTTCGTATCCTGTTTTGGTCTTTGTTTCATCTATCCACGCATCGGGCACGTGGGGTTTTACTTCACGCATGAAATACTCTTCAATGGTTTGGGGTACTAATCGTCCGGTTGCATCTTTTTTCAAAAACGGAATATTTTCATAATCGCGTAACGATGTGTCAGGTTTCGGGTTACTACTTTTGTCCTTCACAATTTTCCCTTTGACATCGCGCATCGGTTGCTCCACTGTAACCCGCCAATATCCGAAAAAATCGTTGGGTAGTATCTTGCAGAATTCATTCTCTTCAAAATTGCCATAAAGTTGCGTAATAAAACCGATTCCTTTTGTGTTTCCGTTTTCGGCTATTGCTTTCCGTTTGTTACCCAAACTGCGATCCATCTTTCGCCAAAAGCGATTAAACGCAATCTTCCCCTCTTTCAGCAGCTCATCATCTTTTACACCCGTGGCGTTTATCAGTTGTATTTTGCCTTTCCGTTCATCACTTTTGTGATTGGTCACTATCCAGATGTAAGTAGAAATCCCCGTGTTGTAAAACAGTTGGTCAGGCAATGCCACGATCGCTTCCAACCAGTCGTTTTCAATAATCCACTTACGAATATTGCTTTCGCCACTCTCGGCAGCTCCTGTAAACAAAGGGGATCCGTTGAATACAATACCAATGCGCGTACTGCCCGGCTTCATCTTCGAAATCATGTGTTGCAGAAAAAGCAACGATCCATCGTTGATACGGGGCAATCCTGCTCCAAAACGTCCGGCATATCCTTTTTTCTCCGCCTCGGCTTTGATGATATTCTCCGCTTTCTTCCAATCCACGCCAAAAGGAGGATTGGAAAGCATATAGTCGAATTTTTCCACTTCCAGGCCATCCACCGTAAAAGTATTTCCGAACTTGATATTAGCCGGGTTCTGTCCCTTTATCAGCATATCCGATTTACATATCGCATACGATTCGGGATTTATCTCCTGCCCGAATACCTTTAGTTCGGCATTAGGGTTCAGTTCCTTCAGGTAGGTTTCGGCTACCGAAAGCATTCCTCCGGTTCCGCATGCAGGATCATAGAGCGTTTTTATGATTCCTTCCTGAGTCAATATTTCACGATCTTCATTAAATAGCAGATTTACCATCAACTTGATCACCTCGCGCGGCGTAAAGTGTTCCCCTGCTGTTTCGTTGGATTGTTCCGAAAACTTCCGTATCAGTTCTTCAAACACATAACCCATTTCCATTGAATCCATCTCCGACAAATCAATTTCCTGGAAAGCTTTTACCACACGGAAAAGAATATCTGTTTTAGGATCATCCATGCGGTCAATCTGATCGTCGAAACTGAAATACTCGATAATCTCACGGGCATTTGTCGAAAAGCCGGTAACATAGTTCCTCAGGTTCACGCCGATATGATTTGGGTCGGCTATCAATTTATCGAAATCGAACTGACTGCGGTTGTGAAAATTGTAACCTGCCACCATATTCAGGGCAGTATCTTTGGCATTTTCCTTAAAACTTTCTATCTTCGGCAAATAAGCCAAAACGTTTTCTTTGGTAGGTTTCAACACGCAATCTAACCGACGCAAAACTGTCAAAGGCAAAATTACCTTCCCGTAATCCGACTGTTTATAATCACCACGCAACAGGTCAGCCACTTTCCAAATCAGATCCGCTTTTTCATTGAAATTATTCATTCGTATTTATATTGCTTTTAAATAATGAACACAGGACATTCATGTCTTTACTTATCTTTTTGATGTACATAATTCTCATGCTCGATTCTTGTAATTTTTGCATCTTTTTCAACCCCTCAAAAATACAACTTCTCTTTCACATATCCTATTTTTTTAAACGAACAAATTAACAACCGAAATGATTGATGGCATTCATTACCTGAACTCGGCCAACGCACGTCTCCTTAACAGCAGCTTTTGCCATCTATTTAACTTGCATCTGTAGACAAAAAAGAGAAGCTCATTATAAAATTTGCCATCTTAAGTTCACTATTTTGTCATTTCCTGAAATAAAATCACGATAAAAATCTTCCAAAAAAAACTATTCTATGCTGAATTATCAGACACTTTCTTGTCTAAATAGTATAAGAGAAATGCTTATTGAGTTTTTATTTGCTTCAATTCAGCCATTAACACAAACTCATATAATGTTCATATTTAGTTATTTACATTAATAAACTCAAAATTATGACATTGCTCTGTTAGATTAATATCGAACTTTATTGGAGTTAACAACTTGTTAATATGTTTTCCAATGAACAAATGAAAAACAGTTGTAAATTTGTGATATGAAATTTGAAGTTCAACATTTGTGGATGTGTGATATTATATATGAATAAAATGGAATCTGCTATTGATCTTTTTATTGGGGCTGACCAACCTGTGTTTGAAGCATTAGCTCGTCCGCCTACAGAGTTTCCTCTTCCCCGGGGGCAGCCTGAGGCAAGGAGGTCGTCGCTGACATTTTGCTGCTTTTTTACCGGTAGCGTTTTCAACTGTTCGGCGCGTGCTCCTCCGCTCTTCCTCCTATCTACCTCCTATGCAACTCCTATGTAACTCCTATACACATGAGGACGGGGTAGAGCGAAATCACAATAGGAAAATAATTAAGCGTAATATAAAATTTATAATTGTTTACCAATATGAGTAAATATATTTCGACGACTTTCGGATCTATTTCCGGTCGTCACGGAACGGCGGTAGCCGCTGTTCAAAAAGACGGGACAACCGTCCTGAGAGTTTTCAATCCACCTTCCAATCCCAGAACGGAAGCGCAGACAGTGCAACGCGCTAAGTTTGCAATGGTTAATCAAGAGTTGAGTGTCATGAGCAAGTTGTTTCAAAGCACTTTCAGAAACAACCGTGGCATTAATAAGGCCGTTTCACTGGCATTTCGCGAAGCTGTGACAGGCGATTATCCCAACTTTAGGATTGATTACAGCAAGCTTACCCTTGCATCTGGAAACGTGCAATCTGCTGATTTAATCAACATGATTGTCGCCACCGGAACTACGATTAACGTAACCTGGGATACCACCGAAGGTATTCAGGGTAATATCGCTGACGGAGTAAACCTTGTGTTTATGAATACGACGTCAAAAATAACGTTGTTGAAAGAAGTCGTTGCGATGCGTAGTGAAGGAAGGGTTGATGTTGAATTGCCCTCTGCCTGGGCGGGTGCCGCAGTCCATTGCTGGATCTACTTCACCGCGCCCGACATGAGTGCAACCTCTAAAAGTCAGTACGTTAGTTTGCTGCAACTTTAGTGCGCTGACCACGGGCTTAAATGCCCTCTGAAGAAGACCCTGCCTCCTGGTATTGCGAGTACCTCGGGCGGGGCTTTTTTGTGTATGTGAAACACAATTTGATGCACAAATGTAATGTGTTTTTTATGACGTTGTAACGTTTACCTCAAATTTGCAGTAAAAAAATTTATATCGAGACAACTTGCCAATTTCAATCATTGTATATCAGACATATAATCACACGGCATCGACAAGAAACCCGAAAAAGGAACTAATAATACAACAACATCACTAACTTCTTTCCTGATTTTTCATGTCGTTAATCACATTTAATTGTCATTCAAAAACATATAGCTCCTCAGAATACCCTGATTATACCGCAAGCCACGATAGCAAACTTCTCGTTTGTAGCCTTTCAATAAAATGACTTTCAATTTGTTATGAGCATTTTCCATATAATCAGGAGATAAAACCATTAGCCCGCAATAAGTACGATATTTTTTTGTACTTTTGTAGCACCTATTCATTTTTATGGATCGACTATTCACAATCAAAGCATATATTCGCTACCGCTTAAAGGCCCGCCATCGGGAGGGGTTTGGAATCCATTCTCCTTTTGTATTCAGCCTTTTGAACGAGGTGATCTATGAAAAATCAAATTACTATTGCTATACACCCATCGAAAAGTTGCGACAAACATTGCTGAATAATAAAGAGCAAATTAAAGTGGAAGATTTTGGAGAAGGGCATTACACGCTACGATCCATTGCTTCCATAACGAAAAAATCGGTCAAGCCGGCCAAATATGCACAATTACTCTTTCGATTGGCCAACAGGAATTCGTCACGCACAATTTTTGAATTAGGTACCGCGTTAGGGGTCACTACCTCATACTTAGCATCAGCAAACACACATGCTCAGGTTATTACGATTGAAGGCGACGCTCAGTTATGCAGTTATGCACAAACTCACTTCAAACAATTAAAGCGAACGAATATCTCCCTTCACTGTGGCAAACTTGACGATCTTTTGCCCGATTTGCTCGCTCCGATAGATCAACTCGATTTTGTTTTTTTTGATGCAAATCATACCAAAGAAGCAACGCTGCGTTATGCGGAATGGTGCTTTCCCAAAACACATTCGGGAACCATTTTTGTAATAGATGACATTCATTGGTCAGCCTCGATGGAAGAGGCATGGCAAATGATCAAACAAGATAAGCGCGTACGGTTGGCCATTGATATTTTCGAGATGGGCATCCTGTTTTTCAATACTGAATTAACCAAACAAGAATATATCGTCGCATTTTGACAAGCGTCTAATTTTAATATAAATACAATAACAAACAACTCTCAGATTCTATTTCACTTAAACACAACACATATTCGTATGAAACGAGTCCCGTTTTGCGGGACGAATTCCATACAACCTTTAAAAATAAATTATTTACGTATGAAATCCCCATGGTTTACTAAACGCCAATGGACACGAAAATAAAGAACAGGGGATTCCATTTGTCCTTTAAAATCAAAATTATTTACAAATGAAACTCTATACAAAAACAGGCGATGACGGTTCCACAGGACTCATAGGCGGCACCCGTGTCTCCAAAACCGACATGAGATTAGAAGCCTATGGCACCATTGATGAGCTGAACAGCGCCATTGGATTATTAAACGCCAAGATACAAAACAAAGAACACGCTCAGATTTTGACAAAAATTCAAAATCTATTGTTTGACTTAGGCGTAGAATTAGCCACCGATAAAAGTTTACCCGCTTTGAAACAAAAAAATGACGGTTTTATTCGTGGAATAAATGAATTGGAATCGATTATTGATGTTTTTACTCAAGAATTACCTCCTTTGACAGGCTTTATCCTACCCGGAGGCAGCGAGTCGGTTGCCCAAAGTCATGTTTGCCGCACGATAGCCAGAAGAGCTGAAAGGCGTCTATGGGAGGCTCATGCTCACTATCCCATCGATCACGATTGCATGGTTTTTGTCAATCGATTATCCGATTTTTTCTTCATCTTTGCAAGGAAATTAGCCTTGGACGAAAAAGTCGATGAAATTTTATGGAAATCTCTTTGTTGGTATTAGATTTTTTGTAATTTTGCGGACTCATGAATATTTTTTTGCACGCAGGAAAATAAACGCTGATATCCTGTTTGAGCTTTGAAAACAAGAGAATTATAATTAGCGACACAGTAACAACATCTTTATAAAAAAAGCCAGTATGTATTGGACATTAGAACTAGCCTCAAAATTAGAAGATGCACCATGGCCTGCAACAAAAGACGAATTGATCGACTATGCCATGCGATCGGGCGCTCCATTGGAAGTCATTGAAAACTTGCAAGAAATGGAGGATGAAGGAGAAATATACGAAAGTATTGAAGATATTTGGCCGGATTATCCAAGTAAAGAAGATTTCTTTTTTAACGAGGAAGAATATTAATCGGAGAGTTGCCGAAAGAAATAAAAATAATTCTCGAGACACAATAAAGCACATTCAAATAACTTGAACACGAATATACTAAATACAAATAAACAAACGTTGTAAGAAGTGGCATTCATTCTTTTATCGGTCGATTGCTCTTGGTACATGAATGCAACGACTGATTAGCTATAGAAGCAAACATCCCTGAAAAGATATACGTTGCAATTAACCAATGAAAAAATGCACTCTTCTCGTTTTAGTTTGTTTTTTGTTGATACACAAGGTAAATGCACAGTTTGTGTCTCAATTTTCGCAATACATGTTTGCGAAAGAATCATTTAATCCGGCGGCAATAGCAGAGTACAACATGATAACACTAAACGGAATATACAAACTACAATGGGTCGGCATACCTGGCGCACCGGTGGATGCAACCTTTCATGCGAGTATGCCCGTTTCAGTAGGGAACCAAAACGGAAGCGTCGGCATTTCGCTCGACAACGAAACAATGGGGCTTTTCAGCAAACAAGTGGTAGAAATACAAGGTGCCTATAAAATGAATGTAGCAGGTGGCACATTGAGCTTAGGACTAAATCTGGGAGCAATCAACATTGGTTTTGCCGGCGATAGCGTACACATCCCCACCGGCTCACAAGGCAACGATTATCACGTTGCTGCGGGTTCCGATCCCATGATTCCCACCAGCCAAGTCAACGGAATGGCATTTGATTTAGGACTTGGAGCCTATTTTTACACGCCGCGCATGTATGTTGGACTTTCGGCATTAAACGTTACCGAACCCACCATACGCTGGACATCGACCCAAACAACGTATGTGGGTAGTATGTATTATTTAACCGGAGGGTACAATATTTCGCTCCCAAATCCGTATTTTACACTAAAGCCTGCAGTGCTTATCAAAACTAATTTCGTCAATGCGCAGGCAGACATTGATTTATTAATGGATTATAAGAACAAATATTGGGGAGGATTGGGATATCGGCTTAATGACTCGTTCATTTTCACAGGCGGTGTCAATTTAAACAATGGCTTGTCGATTGGTTACGCATTCGACTTACCCGTCACTTCCATCGTGAGTTCCTCGTTCGGATCGCACGAATTAATGGTATCGTATCATTTTGATTTTTCCTTTGTCAAACGACATAGCAAATATAAAAGCGTTAGAATATTGTAAAAGATAAATAACTCACTATGAGAAAATTGTTATTATTGCTTCCCCTGATTGGGATGTTGGCGAGTTGTAATTCAAAACCTGCCGGAGAATTAGTCGGAGTCTCCAATTCCAAAATAGGAGAAACTACTCCCTATGGGATGGTATGGATTAGACCTGGCGCTTTTATGATGGGGCCTAACGATCAAGATGCGTTTTGGTCGTTCAAAGGGCAATCAAAAATGGTGTCGGTCGATGCCTTTTGGATGGATCAAACAGAAATAACCAATGCTCAATATCGACAATTTGTTGTATGGGTACGCGACTCATTAGCTCGTAAGTTATTAGCAAGCGTAAATCCTGAGAAATGGACACTCCGTAAAGACACATCTCGACTAAACTGGAATAGACCTATTCCATGGAAACTCTCCTGGACAAAAGCATCGGGAGAAGAAGACCAAACGAAAGATTCTCTATGGAGCTGTTTGAAAGATTATAACAATCATTTTGAACCTCTTGACTATCAATATCGTTGGCTTGATATAGAACAAGCTTCTAAAGAATACAACAAATTCGATCGTTCATTAGGGCAATATCCAAAGAATTCGTATGCATTAGTAGATGAATATTACATGGACAATGGAACAATTAAGATCCGCACAAAGAAGATATCGCCAATACACAGCATGAATGATTTTTACATGACCAAAATCATCAACGCTTATCCTGATCGTTTGGCTTTCGTCTCCGATTTTACCTATTCGTACAATGACCCAACGACTAAATACTTTATCCTCAACGCATACGATCGATATCCGGTAGTAGGTGTCACATGGGAACAAGCTAAAGCTTTTTGCGCATGGCGGACAAATTTCTACAATAGCAAACACGCTTATGTTGGGCAGGATTATCGGTTGCCAACGGAAGCTGAGTTTGAATGGGCATCTCGCGGAGATAAGCAACAAGCCATGTATCCATGGGGAGGCCCCTATATCAGGGATGCAAAAGGTTGTTTCTTAGCCAACTTTAAGCCGATGCGAGGTAATTATCGTGCAGATGGTGCTGTACGTACTGCCAAAGTAGCATCATATCCTCCAAATGGCTATGGACTTTATGATATGGCCGGTAATGTGTCAGAATGGACAGAATCAGCCTATTTGCAAGTGAGTGCAGATGCAATGTCCGATTTGAATCCAAGTTTTACCTACAATGCAAAAGCAAGCGATCCGGATATTCTGAAACGTAAAATAATCAAAGGAGGTTCATGGAAAGATGTCGCTGCCTATTTACAGTGTGGAGCACGTTCGTATGAATATCAAAATGTTTCACGCTCATACATCGGATTTCGTTGCGTAAAATCAACAAATCTGAGTCGAAAAGTGAAGAATAGCAATAACTAACGTAGTTAATATACAACGATTATGGGTTTACTCCATTACATACAAACAGATGAAGGGAAGCGACTAACCAATAGAATATATGGTTTTGGAGCTTCGGTGGTGCTCATCGGAGCATTATTTAAAATTCAACACTTGCCGGCAGCAGGCTGGCTGTTAGGCATTGGCATGGGAACAGAAGCTTTCTTATTTGCTCTCAGTGGCTTAGAGCACCCACCACGCGAGTTTGACTGGAGCAAAGTCTTTCCTCATTTTACGGAAGCGGGACATGAACGCATTGCAAGCGGTGGCGGCGGTGGAACTCCACGTACCACCACAACAACAGTAAGCGGAAATTTGTTAGACGAAGAAGCCGTAAGACGCTTACAAACAAGCATTAAAAACCTGAGCGATACTGCCAATCAACTCACGACTATTTCGGCAGCTGGTGAAATTACAGGAACCTACGTGCAATCCATTCAGGCGGCAGCAACAGCTACGAAAGAATATACTCATTCACAGCAAGTACTCACAGAAGTAGCCCAAAATATCTTGCAATCGTACAAAACAACCGAAGAGCAAATGGGAACCACGGCTGATCAGACAAAGCGGTTTGCCACAAATATCAGCACGATCAACAACCACTTGTCGTCTATCAACACGCAGTATGAATTACATTTACAAGCAGCACAAGAATCAAATTCAGCGCTGACTCAACATGTAGATCATTACAAAACGATCAACTCAAACATGGAAAAGATGCAACAGAATGCTGATATTGCATTGCAAGCAACTGAAGAATACATGAATCAAACCACAAAATTATCGCACAGAGTTACAGAACTTAATGATGTGTATGGGAATATGCTTAGTGCACTGTCAATTAAATCATAACAACGAAGGAGATATACAAACACTATGAGTGGAGCTAAGAATTGTCCCGAAACGCCACGGCAGAGAATGATAGCAATGATGTATCTTTTTCTGACGGCTATGTTGGCTCTCAACGTTTCAGCAGATATTTTAAATGGATTTGTTTTAGTCAACAATAGTCTGCTTCAGACCATTGAAAGCGCTAATAATCGAAACATAAACACCATTAAACAATTTAAGAATTTAGAAGCTGATAATCCTAAAAAAATAAAGGAATGGCTTGACAAAGCCTTAATGGTGAAACAAAAATCGGACAGTATATACCAATACCTTGAAAATTTCAAATATTCTATTGTCCGACTTGCAGATGGAAAAGATGCAACGTTGAAGGACATTAAAAATAAAGACAATTTGGATGTTACCGGTCAGTATGGATTGGTGGAAGGTAATGGTAAAATTTTAAGGAATAAACTGATTGCGTATCGGAATTTTTTAGGCACCATGGTAAATGGAGATACCAGTCAAATAGCTGCCTTTAATCGTAATTTTTCCACCAACAGAGGGAAAGATGGAAAAAATTGGGAAGAAACCATCTTTGAAATGATGCCGGTGGTGGCATCAGTCACTGTTTTATCAAAATACCAAGCGGATGTAAAAGCAGCAGAAGGGGAAGTAATTCGATATTTAATGGCACAAACAGACGTGAGCGATTTTAGAGTCAATAAATTACAAGCTTACGTGATTCCAACTTCAACCTATGTGATGGTCGGTGATCAATATAATGCACAAATCATTCTATCTGCTGTGGATTCGACGAAAGTTCCAAATTATTTTGTAAATGGACATCCGTTACCAAACAATATGTTAAAGTTTGTATGCAATCAACCCGGCGAATTCAACTACAAAGGGTATATTAGTCTCAATACTGGTGGCGTCATTCGTGAGTGGCCATTTGAAAGCAATTATATTGTTGGAGCCAAAAGCGCCACTATATCAAATACAGCGCTTAATGTTGTGTATGCCGGAATTGACAATGAATTATCAGCTTCTGTGCCAGGCGTAGCAGCTGCGAATGTGCAAGTGAGTTGTAGTAACGCTGTACTAACCCGTAAAGCCAATGGAATGTGGAACTGTCGTCCCACTATCACTTTCGGAAAAATAGTATTTTCATTAGCTGCTAAAATGGAAGGGAACAAGAATTTCGTTCCAATGGGTAACGTGGCTTATACCGTAAGACAACTACCAGATCCACGTCCATTCTTCCAATATAAAGATGCAGGTGGGGTGGAACGAAAAATTGTGGAAGGAAATGTCACTCTTAGCATGTTAAACAATGGAACAGTCGTGGCTGACTACGTTAATGAACTCATTTCGGCCAACTTTACTGTTATCGGTTTTACCATAGAATATCCTAATGGAGAAGAATTTAACTCAGACTCAAATAGATTAACTACTGAACAGAAAAATCGATTAGCCGAAGAACGTGTTGGATCGCGTATAATCATCAAAAAGATCAGAGCAGTTGGCCCCGATAAATTAGTGCGGCAACTACCTATTCTAGCTGTGAAAATCATCGGAAGATAATGTCAAATATTCAAAAATCAGATAATATGCAACGAATTAAATTCATGTTTGTGATTTGTTTTTCCTCTTTGCTGTTGACCTTACATGCTCAAGGAAAAGAAACACTCTTTTTTCAGCCGGTTCAATCTCTGTCTGATACGGTTTCAACACCCGGAACAGAAACGGTATTAACCGATTCGGTAAAGAAAGTAATCCATAAGTTGCAGGATGCTGTTCAAGCAAACATTCGCACCGATGACGTCGTGTGGTCAAAAACTATTTATCGTATCATCGATATGCGCGAAAAACAAAACTTCTCGCTTTTCTTTCCATTAGAGCCACAAGATGGAATGAAAAACCTTATGACGATTTTGCTCGACGGCGTTATTAATAAAACATTGACAGTTTACAGAAAAGGATTGCGTGACGATCAGTTTCGTCCTGACTTTTCACCCAGCATGATTGTTCCGTACGATAGTACCGATTACATGATTCATAGCGTCTTTTCATACAAAGAAGGCAATGATATTTTTTATCCGGCATTGCGAGTTGAAGGCGGAAAGTTAGCCATTGACAACATGTCCATTGATGAATTTTTGAAACATCAACAACGTTTCCTGATCAAAGAGGTTTGGTTCTTTGACAAACATCGATCTGTACAAGAATCAAGAATTGTTGCAATCGCTCCTCTGTTATCCTATACAGGCGATAACGCATCACTGATCAAATCACTCGTTTGCTGGTTTAATTTTGATCAAGTGCGGCAAGCTATTTCAGAAGCCAAAATCTATTGGGGAGATAATCAATCATCTGACATGACCATGGGTCTTTTCTTTGATCAACGTCTTTTTTCAGGATATATCTTAGGAGTAGATGATATATACCATCGCACCCTACTGGATTACTTAACCAACGAAAACGACATCAGAAAAGAGCAAAACAAGATTCAGGAATCGCTCATCGACTTTGAAAATGATTTATGGGAATACTAACCCATTCTTTTTGACATAACTTGAATAGTTCGCCCAATTTTTCACAAAACGGCGAACTATTCTCATTTTAAAAAGTCATTGTAAACAGCTATCTTTGTGCATATTTTTACTCATGAAGAAACTTCTTTTTTTGTCACTAATATTGTGGGCGGTTTTCTCCATCGCAAATGGACAAAATCCTAATATACCTCAGAATAGAAGATCAATATCTTCGAATAGCAAACAACCATCTGAACAAACCCCGACAGGTGTTGAACCAGATGTAAAAGCATGGAAAATTGATCCTCGCTTGGGGGTTGCCGACACGGTAACGGTAGATACCATTCCACGTGACTTTGAAGATGATAATCCGGTAGATCGTTACAGTATAGCTAATTCATACAATGGGAATTTGGCTTCTCCCCTGCAATCTAAAATATTCTTTGATCGTACTAAAAAAACCGACTTTCTTTTCGGAATTCCGTATGATGCCTACTTTTATGCACCGAATGATTTTTATTTTCTCAACACCAAAACACCATACAGCAATCTCGGATACCAAACCGGATCCTCTGCACAACAAGCTGAAGATCATGTAAAACTCCTTTTTTCACTGAATGCCAACAAGCGACTTAACTTTACGGGACTTTTTGATTACATTTATGCACGCGGGCAATATATGAATCAGTCGGCGAAGGCATTGATAGCTGCATTGTATGGAAGTTACTCAAGCGACCACTACAATGCATCCGGCATTTTTGCTTATCAAAAATTCGATAACATGGAAAATGGAGGGTTGACTGATGATCGCTTTGTGACAGACCCAACCGTGACCGGACAATATGCAACCATTAATATGCCTGTGATGTTAACCGGAGCTCAATCAGGCTATCAAAACGTTTATTTCTACTATAACCAACGTTATTCGATTGGCTTTACAAAAACTATTCAAGTTAAAAAGGATTCTGTCCGTCAAGAATTTATACCGGTTACTTCGTTCATTCACACCCTTGAATACTCCAGTGGTAGCAAACGGTTTCGAGAAGTCGGCGTGGATACCACTTTCTTTGCTCACACCTACATCAGCAATAAAAATCACACTGACACCGCTGCTGAAATGTCTATAAAAAACACATTCGCAGTACGGATGGATGAGAAGTTCAATCAATTACTTCATTTCGGATTGACAGCATTTATCGAGAGTAATTATCAGCGTTACATGCATTTGAACACTTCATATCTTCTCACATATAGTTCAGAACAAAATGCTACGATAGGGGGAATACTTTCCAAATACGAAGGGCGAATTTATAAATATGATTTTCAGGGAGATATTGTTATTGAAGGACCGCGTATGGGCGATTTTCACCTTAAAGGAAACGTAGGTGGATTCTTCCCGTTAGGGAAAGATTCAGTGGTGCTTCGTGCGCGAGGCAGGATTGAATCTGTGTCGCCTTCCTATTTCTGGGATCATTACGTATCGAATCATTTTATTTGGGATAATCATTTCGCAAATACATTTCAAAGCTATGTCGGCGGTGATTTATCACTTCCAAAGCGGCATGTATCGTTAGGGTTGCAAGTAGCAAACACCAAAAATATGCTTTATTTCAATTCAGACGCCATACCGGCTCAATTTGCACAAAACATACAAGTTATCGCAGCCAATGCCGAAATAGACTTGCATGCAGGCCCGTTCGTTTTAGAAAACAAAGGCGTTTACCAAATCAGTAGCAATCAAGCTGTCTTGCCATTGCCTACGTGGTCTATGTTTCATAATCTCTACTTTAAATCAACTTTCTTCAAGGTACTGGAGTCACAAATAGGCGCTTCAGTTCGTTATAATTCAGCTTATTACGCGCCAAACTATATGCCGGCCACTGAACAATTTTATGTCCAACAGAAAATCAAAGTAGGTCCCTATCCGTTGCTAAACCTCTATGCCAATTTTCATTTGAAACAAATCCGGATATTTGTGGAATATTATAATCTCAATGCCTCTTTTATGAGCAATAAATCCTATTTCTCCATTCCTCATTATCCTCTCAATCCAATGACCTTTAAGTTTGGATTTTCGTGGAATTTCTATAGTTAGAATCACATCGGATCGACATCAAAACTCACCTGAACCGCCTGAAATGGTTTATCGGAATGAAGCATAGCAACGGCCTCTTTCAACATTTTTTTAGCAGCGCTACCTGAGCCATTGGTTTCTATTTTCAACAACATGGTTCGAAGATACCACATATATAAGCGGCCAATAGGAGGAATCTCAGGACCTAACACCCGATCGCCAAATAATCCGCGCAATTGCTCTGCTAACCGAAGCGCGGCACGTTGTACCAAGTTCTCATCCCTATGTTTCAGCGTAATAACGATCAATCGATAATAAGGCGGATAATGAAAATCATATCGTTCCTTCATTTGTGATCGAAACATGCCTATGTAGTCATAAGCAATTACTTGTTGAACAATAGAATGAGTAGGATCCATCGTCTGCATCAGCACGTTACCTTGCTTCCCTTTTCTTCCTGAACGCCCGCTTACTTGTGCCATCATTTGAAAAGCACGTTCATGCGCTCTGAAATCGGGGAAATGCAATAAGGTATCTGCATTCAGCAATCCAACCAATGTGACATTTGGGAAATCAAGTCCTTTGGCTACCATTTGCGTACCAATTAGAATATCGATTTCATGTTGCTCAAAAGCAGCAATAATGCGTTCAAATCCCGTGCGTGAGGTAACCGAATCGAGATCCAATCTTCCTGTTTTTGCCTTTGGAAAAAGCATACCCACTTCGTCTTCAATTTTTTCGGTGCCCAACCCTTTAATTTTCAATGTAGGAGTTCCGCATGAAGGACATCGATCGGGCAACGATTGCGAAAAACCGCAATAATGGCACATCAATTTGTTTTGCTGTTTATGATAGGTCAAACTTACATCGCAATGCTTGCATTTCGGGACGTAACCACATTGACTACATTCCACATACGGAGCATACCCACGACGATTATGAAACAAAATAACTTGTTCGTTGCGTGACAAAGCTGCAGCAATAGCTTCAACCAAGACATCGGAAAAATGACCAACTATAGTTTTTTTATGATAAGCCTCTTTTAAATCAACCGTTTCAATGCGTGGCATTTCAATTTCTTCGTAACGTTGCTTCAGTTCGACAAATCCATATTTGCCGGATAAAGCGTGTTGATATGTTTCCACTGCCGGTGTGGCAGAACCAAGAACCACCTTGGCGCCATGCAAATGAGCCAACATAATAACGGCATCGCGGGCATGATAGCGAGGCGCCACATCTTGCTGCTTGTAACTTGTTTCATGTTCCTCATCTACAATAACCAATCCCAAATCGTGAAACGGCAAAAAAATGGAAGAACGTACCCCCAGAATGATTTGAAAGCCATCTTTGCCAAGCAGATTTTTCCAAACTTCGACACGCTCATTATCGCTGTATTTGGAATGATAGATTCCTAATTTATCGCCAAAAACACGCTCCAACCGCTGCATCAATTGGGTGGTCAATGCAATTTCAGGCACTAAGTAAAGCACCTGCCTTCCCAAACGCAACGCTTCTTTAATGGCATGAATGTAAATTTCAGTTTTTCCACTCGAAGTCACGCCATGCAACAATACCACCTGTTTTGTCTTCCATTGTTCCAACATAGAACGATAAGCTGTTTCTTGAAATTCATTCAAGATTGCCGGCTCTTTTTGTTGTACAAAGTCCCGAGTCAAACGACTGACTGTTTGGTTATAAAGCTGAAAAATCTTTTTCTCAATTAACGCATTCAAAATTGCTGCAGAAACTCGGCTTTTTTCGAGCAATGCTTTTTTTGAAACTGCACGTGTCTCATTCCGTGATAACAATTGAGACATTTCGAGATAGGTCATAAACAATGACAATTGCTTTTCTGAACGTTTCAATCGATCAAAAATGGATTGCATCTGTTCTTCATTATGTGCATCAAAAGCAGGTTGCACCATACTGACAGTTCGGGGCCGATACGCATCAGTCATGGATTGCGACAGAGTGATTGCATGTTTTTCTAATAAACTTTTCACCCACATCACAGCACGCTTCGACTCCAATCGTTTAACGATCTCTTCTATGGAAAAGGATTTACCTTCGGAGAGCAGATTAAAAACGCGTAATTCGCGTGGAGAAAACGAAGCATCCGATTCAAAATCAGGATTTCTCATCACCGAAGTTTCATTTTCCAAACGTAACCCAGAAGGCACAGCAGCCACATACACTTCACCCACATTTGCAAGGTAATAAGAAGATATCCATTCCCAAAAAGCAAGTTGAGGACGCACTACAATAGGAGCATCGTCCAAAACCGAGAAAATGGGTTTTACTTCCTTGATTTCAGGTGGAATAAGATGTAAATAATGCACGATACCTGTGTACATGCGGTTTTTCCCAAAAACCACCACCACTCTCATGCCCACAGTTACTATCGGTACCAATTCTTCTGGGATGCTATAAGTAAACGTGCCATCTATCGGGAGCGGTAAAATAATTTCAGCAAAACGAGGTGTCATAGATCATTCAATAAAAATAGCTTCCGGTTCCAGATCAATATCAAATTTTGCTTTCACCGATTGCTGAATGGCATTCGCTAACTGCCTCACCTCTTCACCGGTACAACCACCTAAATTATACAAAACTAAAGCTTGTTGCGGATAGACACCTACCCTTCCAAATTGTTTCCCTTTCCATCCACACTGCTCAATAAGCCAACCGGCTGCAATTTTGAAAGATTTCGCAAGAGGAAATGCTACTAAATCAGGATAATGCTGAAGTAAAACAGCATGTTTATCATGCGTGACAATGGGATTTTTAAAAAAGCTACCAGCGCTACCAATTAAAGCAGGATCAGGTAACTTGTTGATGCGCAAACTATGCACAACACGGCTCACATCGGCAATGGTAGGTTGTTCAATTCCTTCCCTTTCAAGTCGGGAACTGATCCCTCCATAACTCAGTTGTAAGTTTGGCTTCTTAGTCAACCGAAAGGTAACAGCAGTGATGATATACTGATTTTTGAAAGCTTGCTTGAAAATTGAATCTCGGTAGCCAAACTGACACTTCGCATTGGTCAATTTTTTCCATTGACCGGTTGCAATTTCAATACATTCAACGGTTTCAATCACATCTTTTGCTTCAACGCCATACGCACCCACGTTCTGAACAGGCGCAGCACCCACTGTCCCGGGAATATCGGTCAGATTTTCGACACCACCCCATCCGATCTCAATGCAAAAGGTTACAAAATTGCTCCAAATTTCGCCGGCAGCAGCTTTAATCCAGACATGCACGGCATCTTCCTTCACTGTTTCAATACCTCGCAAAGATACCTTCACCACCGATTTTTCAATCCATTGATGAAAAACAACATTACTACCGCCACCCAAAATAAAAAACGAATTATGGGATTGTTGTTGCATTGCCACCCATTTTTCAACATCGTCACGTTGCTGCAATTGGACAAAATAGTGGCATTTAGCATCAATGCCAAAAGTGTTATAAGGTTTCAGCGAAACCGATTGTTGGAGAATCATAAAGTCATCATTTGGAAAGTCAAAATTACGACAAAAGATGAACATTTTAGGCGATTGAATGTTGTATCGCCAAAAATAGCGTAATTTTGCACGAAAGGAGCAAGATTGATCATTTCATCTTCTTACAAGAAGTAAGCAACCTAATTATCATGGCTATTTTTGAAATAAATGGAGGGAAACGCCTTTCCGGCGAAATTATTCCTCAAGGAGCAAAAAATGAAGCGTTGCAAGTTATTTGCGCCACCTTGTTAACCTCCGAAAAAGTGACCATCAGCAATATTCCTGATATTCGCGATGTTAACAAACTCATTGAACTGTTGCAATTGCTCGGAGTTGTCGTTACCCACGATGATGCTGAAGGAATTTATACCTTTCAGGCTAACAACATAAACGTCGAAGCGCTGTCAACCTCTGCATTTGCACAACAAGCTGCCGCTTTACGAGGTTCAATTATGCTTGTCGGGCCTTTATTGACACGCTTTGGCATTGCAGCAGTTCCTCAACCCGGTGGCGATAAAATTGGACGTCGTAGAACAGACACACACTTCATCGGATTTCAAAAATTAGGGGCCACGGTGCATTACGACGCGGAAGGATCACGCGTCACAGCGCCAACAAATGGATTGCAAGGCACCTATCTATTACTCGACGAAGCCTCTGTGACAGGAACTGCCAATTTAGTAATGGCAGCCGTGCTTGCAAAAGGGAAAACCACATTATTTAACGCGGCATGCGAACCATACCTGTTTCAACTTTGCACTATGCTCAATAAAATGGGCGCAAACATTTCAGGCGTCGGTTCCAACTTGTTGATTATCGAAGGTGTGGAAACATTATCAGGATGCGATCATCGCATTTTGCCCGACATTATCGAAATAGGCAGTTTCATTGGCTTAGCAGCAATGACACAGTCGGAAATAACCATTAAAAACGTTGGGAAAGAACATTTGGGTATTACCCCTGACATTTTTCAACGTCTTGGAATCTCGCTTTCTTTTCAAGGCGACGACATACACATTCCGGCACAAGAACATTATCATATTCAACGATTCTTCGACGGATCGATCATGACCATTGCCGATGCTCCCTGGCCGGGTTTCACTCCCGACTTGATAAGTGTCGTGTTAGTCGTGGCCACACAGGCAAAAGGAAGTGTGTTGATTCATCAAAAGATGTTTGAAAGCCGGCTTTTCTTTGTCGATAAACTCATTGATATGGGAGCTCAAATCATTCTTTGCGACCCTCACCGTGCCGTGGTTATCGGTCTTAATAACGAACAACCGCTTCGTGCTACACGCATGACTTCACCTGACATACGCGCCGGAGTCGCTCTTTTGATTGCCGCTCTTTCGGCTGAAGGGAAAAGCGTCATCGATAATATTGAACAAATTGATCGCGGCTATCAACGCATTGATGAACGATTACGACAACTTGGCGCTGACATTCGGCGCATTGACTAAACAGCAGAATCTTTCGCGTTTTCAACAAATTCTATTTATCACAACAACTTGCTTATGAAAACAACATCTTTTGTACGTTTTTTTTTCTTGCTGGCCATCTTTGGCTGCTCTTTGGTTGGGCTGAAAAGCACATTGCAAGCACAACCTCAAACGAAACATTCCCGACTTCAGCCCTTGTTGCTTACGAACGATCGAGCGCTTGCTTCAGCCGGCAAACAAGTTTTCTTCGGGGATACACTGTTGGAAAATCATGCCATGGATGCAGTGCTTTCTCCTGATGGGAAATGGCTTGCCATCGAAGAACGATACAGTCTTGTCTTGATGAATACAGCCAAAAAGCGGGTTGTTTATACGCTGCCTTTGAAAGACATTGCCCAGCTTCCAAAAAGTAGTAGCAGAGCGATGAACACTTACTCCGGTATTCGTTGGGACATCGTTGACGGCGAAAATCGCATCACATGGAGCGCTGCAAATGGCCCTCATGCTATGTCGTATGTCATACAGGTACTATGGAACGGACACAAAGCCAACGTAGTGAAACTTTTTACTTATAAACCGGTAGCGCCTGCAGAAACAGCCTTGCCTAATGAAGTGTTGATCCGTAAAGAAAATGGGCACGACATGCTATATGTCGTTCTGAATGGCAACAATCAGCTCATTAAACAAGATATGCAAACAGGCGACACCGTTTGGATTGCTCCTACAGGTGTTGCTCCCTATGGTATTGCTTTGGCAAAAAACAAATTGTATGTCACCAATTGGGCAGGCAGAGTTCCTGATAAGAACGATAAAAACGTTGCCGGCGTACCGTGGGGAAAAGCACGCATCGACACCACCAATGCTGCTACCCGCGAAGGCAGCGTCAGTGTAATTGATCCTGAATCAGGTAAAGTGCTAAAAGAGATTGTGGTCGGACTTCATCCCAACAAGATCATCGCTTCGCCTAACGGACACTATGTTTACCTAACCAATTCGAACAGCGATGCGGTAAGTGTAATTAATACCGACAAAGATGCAATTGCTGAAACCATTCCGGTACGTTTGCAACCGGATATCAACGACTATTTCGGCGATTCCCCCAATGGATTAACTCTTTCGGCTGATGGGAAACAACTCTATGTGGCAGTTGGGATGGACAATGCCATTGCTGTGATAACCTTAGGCGAAAAAAGTTGTTCGAATGGGACAAGCGACCATAGCACCGTTGATGGATTCATTCCCACGGGATATTATCCTTCCTCAATTTGCATTAAAGCCAACAAACAACTTTTTGTCACCAACCTTGAAGCTACAGGCCCTGACCTGCCGTTTCACATGCTGGCAGGAAAACCGGCAGTTTACAATACCCATCACATGCTGGCCTCCGTTTCCATTATTAACATGCCAACTCAAAATCAACTAAAGCTTTATACAAAACGAGTGATTGCACTCAATCAACTCCAGCGGCTAAAAAATGCACAACTTAAACCTCGTGAAGGCATTGCTGCAAAACCGCTTCCCGACCGTATCGGCGAGCCTTCCGTTTTCAAGCATGTGCTTTACATTATCCGCGAAAACAGAACGTATGATCAGGTACTTGGCGATGTGAAGGAAGGTAACGGAGATCCTCAGTTATGTACTTTTGGAAAAGAAGTAACACCTAACGCCCATAAATTAGTGCAAGATTATGAGTTGATGGACAATTACATGACTTCGGGGAAATGCTCGGCTGAAGGTCATCAATGGACGGATGCTTCGATTGTCACCGATTATATTGAAAAAAACGTTCGTGCCTGGTTCCGCAGTTATCCTCATGTGCAAACCGATGCGTTGGTTTATGCGCCCAGCGGATTTTTATGGGACAATGCACGTAAGCATGGCAAATCTGTAGAAATCTTTGGTGAAGCTTGCATCCCAAAATTCAATCCTTCATTTACATGGAGTTCAATTTATGCTGACTATCTCAATGGCAATCCTTTCCAATTTACCAACGTAACGACGCTCAACACCGTGAAACCATTGCTTAGCCCGACATACCCGGGTTATGATAGTCATAAGATTCCCGATCAAATACGTGCTGATGCTTTTGTTGAAGAACTTAAACATTATGAAGCCATGCAAGGCGATTCGTTGCCTCAACTGATGATTATGGCATTACCGGCAGATCACACAGCCGGCATGGCTCCCGGATTTCCCACACCGAGAGCAATGGTTGCCGACAACGATTATGCGTTAGGAAAAATCATTGATGCGTTTACCCATAGCAAGTTTTACAAAAACAGCGTCATATTCATTACGGAAGATGATTCACAAGACGGATGGGATCATGTTTCAGCATTTCGGACAGTCGGTATGGTAATCAGTCCTTATTCTCGCCTGCATAAGGTTGTTTCAGCGCCTTACAATCAACCTTCGGTTGTCAGAACCATTGAACAAATCTTAGGTCTGCCTCCAATGAACATTCAGGATGCAATCGCTACCCCGATGTGGAATTGTTTTACCAACAAACCCGATTACACACCCTATTTTGCCCTGCCCAATCGCATTCCGCTCAACGAGATGAATAAACCGTTGACGGCTCTGAAAGGCAATGCCTTTCATTTTGCTAAGTTAAGTCTTGAACCACAATTTGCCGGAATTGATACCGGAAACGACGATTTGATGAATCGCATTATTTGGTATGCAACCAAAGGCAATTCACCTTACCCTTCTAAGTTTGCAGGGAAAGATTCGGATTGAAATTATGTAGGCACAGAATGAGGGCCTGACAAAAACTTATCGTAGAGATAGCCTCCTTTGATTTGAGAAGAGGCTATCTCTTTTTTATTACTCTTTGCCAAATGGAAGTCTACTTATTTTCCATTTTCAATTTCTTCACCCACAAATGAATTGTCCAAAAGGCAGTAATAAGAAATAAGATAAGAACCGGAATCCAATAGTGATGAAAAAACCGGTGAAAATAACCTCCAATGAAAATAAATGCAGTGGCAATGGAGATTTTTAATACAATAAATTCTGCATTCGACCAGCTTGTTTTGATTTTGAAGAAGTTCATGGTGATGGTTTTTTGTGATTTTGTTTACTCAATGACAAACGCCTAACAATTCGATCACTAAATACAAGTCTTTACTATCATATTCTCTTTTTCGGCTACAAACATACGCTTAATTTTTAGCAATATACATGTTTCGTGGAAATATTTTCAGGCTATCGAAAACAAAGCATCAAAATGAAAAAAGTTGACAATCTGCGAAAACAGATGTCCAACATTCAAAAAAAAGACACGTTGTTTTTTATAACAATAAAGATTTTAATTTTGGAGGGGGTACTTCGGAAGTACCTCCACTCTCTTCCAACATAAACAGGTTCATGTTTGAAATAAACAAATTCATCTTTAAGGTAAGTTGATTTATCACTGAGGTAAACTCATTTATGGTTGAAGCAGGCAAGTTCACTTTCTGAGTAAGCTGATTTATAGTTGGCATGAACTTGCTTATGTTGAATATACTTCAGTTCACCACTGTGGTTATCTCGCTTAACTTCGAGGTGAGCCAACTTCTGTTTTGACATAACGATTGACTACTCATTCACTCTTAGCTTGTACGATAATATACGATAGGTTTGCTTGTGAGCGAGAAAAAGAAAAACGTATCTTTGCAAAACAAATAAGAGCAATTTGGCTAATACAAAACATTTCCAGTGACTCCAAGTCATTGATGAGTAAGAATCACTTTAAAACCTACTGTTATTATGGGAAAAGTTGTTTTTATCACCGGTGCTACATCCGGTTTAGGCAAAGCGTGCGCTGAATATATGGCGGCACAGGGACACATCGTTTATGGCACAGGCCGTCGTCAGATGGAAAATAGCGGGAACGTGAAATTCATTCAGATGGATGTCACAAAACCTGAATCTGTCAATCAAGCCATTGAGCAAGTCATAAAAGAACAAGGTCGTATCGATGCCGTGCTGAACAACGCAGGTATGGGCATTGGAGGAGCCGCTGAATTAGCAACGCCTGAAGAAATTACCTTGCAGATGAACACCAATTTTATGGGGACGGTACATGTTTGTTCTGCAGTGTTACCGCACATGCGCAAAGAAAAACAAGGCACCATCATTAATTTCAGCTCATTAGGTGGCGTTATGGGATTGCCTTTTCAAGCTTTTTATTCGGCTTCCAAATTTGCTATCGAAGGTTATAGTGAAGCGCTCAGTCTCGAAGTAAAACCCTATAAAATCAATGTATGCCTTATCGAACCGGGTGATTTTGCCACAGGATTTACGGCAAGCCGCGTGCTCTCCGAAGCTACGAAAAAGAGTGATGTTTACGGCGCCCAATTTGTCAAAACGCTGAAAAACATTGAAAAAGAAGAACAAAACGGATTCAAACCGATACAATTGGCTAAGGTAGCAGCTCGCATCGTAAACTGCAAACATCCTAAATTTCGCTATAAAGTAGGCAACATGGTACAGGTCGGTTTTGCCAAGTCGAAAGCATGGGTTCCCGATCGCACGTACCAATTCTTACTGCGTTTCTTTTACAACATGGTGTAAAGCATTGCATCACACAAATAAATTACGCCGACTCTTGGTAACTTGAGAACAAATATATACCTTTGCATCTCAATTTTCGACGGGGTTTCTAAGCAGCGCTGGGGCAACGAAGCAACATCTCACCTCACGGATAAAATAAAAAACAATGTATGTTATGTACGCAATTGTAGAAATTTTAGGGCAACAATTTAAGGTGACAGCAGGTCAAAAATTGTATGTCCATCGCATGGAAGAAGCACAAATTGGAGCAGAACTCGAATTTGACAAAGTATTATTAATTGAAAACGAAGGTAACATTTCAGTGGGAGTTCCTGTTGTTGCAGGAGCAAAAGTAGTTGCCGAAGTAAAAGCTCATGTAAAAGGAGATAAAGTACTTGTTTTCAAAAAAATACGGAAAGATGACTATCAAAAAATGAATGGTCACCGTCAATATTTCACCGAGTTGTTCATCAAAGAAATCGTTGCATAAACATTAAAACGTAAACAATCATGGCACATAAAAAAGGGGTCGGTAGTTCAAAAAACGGCCGTGAATCAGAAAGCAAACGACTGGGCATCAAAATTTTTGGTGGTCAATATGCCAAAGCTGGCAACATTCTTGTTCGTCAACGTGGCACCGTGCACAACCCGGGCGAAAACGTAGGTATCGGAAAAGATCACACTCTCTTTGCATTAGTGAATGGCAAAGTAGTTTTCCGTAAGAGAAGAGACGACAAATCATTTGTTTCCATCGAACAAGTGGTTGCAGAATAAATCTCTCCCTTCAAACATAATAAGGTCTCAATGTTTCTCTTGACAAAAAAGAGCAACGTTGAGATTTTTTATTTACGTATCCTTCCTACCCTGTCAATTTCAAAAACAACAAAGAAGCGACCGAAATACCCACGACAACGAAATAGTTGTAACTTTGCAAAAAATACTCTCACATCATGCTGACGCTAAAAGTTATCACCGAAAATAAAGAAGAAGTCATTCGCCGTTTGGCAAAAAAACGTTTCAACGGCGCTGAAATCATTGAACAAGTAGTTGAGTTAGATTCAAAACGCCGCGCTCTGCAAACCACGCTTGATGCCAATTCGGCTGAAATGAACAATTTGTCGAAAGTTATCGGCGATCTGTTCAAACAAGGCAAACAAGCAGAAGCTGCAGATGCCAAAACAAAAACTGCAGAGCTGAAAGAGGCCATTAAAACACTCGGTGCTGACCTTGATGCAACTGAGAAAAAACTAAACGAACTATTAGTTACCATCCCCAACCTACCCCACGAATCAGTGCCCGAAGGGAAAGGGGCTGAAGACAACTTAGTGGAACGCACCGGCGGCCAGATGCCCAACTTACCGGAAGATGCTATGCCACATTGGGATTTGGCAAAGAAATATGACCTCATCGACTTTGAAATGGGCGTAAAGATTACCGGAGCCGGATTTCCCGTTTACAAAGGAAAAGGGGCCCGCTTGCAACGCGCTTTGATTAATTTCTTTTTGGATAATGCCCGCGAAGCCGGTTATTTGGAAGTGCAACCACCTTATGTGGTCAACGCAGCTTCCGGTTATGGTACAGGCCAATTACCTGACAAAGAAGGACAAATGTATCATTGCCAGGTAGATGATTTTTACCTTATTCCAACTGCCGAAGTGCCGGTGACCAACATGTACCGCGATGTCATTTTACAAGAAAGTGAACTGCCTATTAAGAATACGGCTTACTCCGCATGTTTCCGTCGCGAAGCCGGCTCTTACGGCAAAGATGTACGTGGATTGAATCGGCTGCATCAATTCGACAAAGTGGAAATTGTTCGTATCGACACTCCCGAACACTCATACGAATCGTTAACTGAAATGGTCAATTACGTTCAAACGTTAGTGGACAAATTGGAGCTTCCGTGGCGCATTCTTCGTTTGTGTGGCGGCGATATGAGCTTCACCTCAGCGATTACCTTTGACTTCGAAGTATTTGCTGCAGCACAAAAACGTTGGTTAGAAGTCAGCTCGGTTTCAAACTTTGAAAGCTACCAAGCTAATCGTCTGAAATGCCGTTTCAAAAGTGAAGATAAAAAGACACAACTATGTCACACACTCAACGGAAGCGCATTGGCTTTGCCCCGCATAGTAGCCGCTTTGCTCGAAAACAACCAAACTCCCGACGGTATTCTCATTCCAAAAGCCTTGGTACCTTACACCGGTTTTGAGAATATTTGAACGTCGTCAATTGTAAATAACCTGATTTTTTATAGCAAGGCCTTCGCAACAAACGAAGGCCTTGCTGCATTTTAACGCGCAAAAGAATCCTCGCATTGCATCGTTTTAGCAAAAATAGTTGTTACATTTGTTCCATGAATATGCAACATCAGGACATAAAGACGCAACCCTTTTCGGAAACCTCATTCCACACTTGGGGGTTTTCACTTCAGAGCATGGAGGATCACTACCGAAGTACGGATGGAAGACCCGACAGTCCGCATCGGCATGACTATTATACCATACTATTTATCGAACAAGGAGAAGGAAAGCATATTGTCGATTTTATGGAATATAAGGTAGAAAACAGCACCATCTATTTCATTCAACCCGGACAAATGCATCAGGTAATCCTGACAAGCGAACCCAAAGGGTGGATCATCACCTTTACCGAAGAGTTTCTTATCACCAACTCCATTCCCGAAAAGCTGATAAACGACATTTACCTCTTTAATGATTATGGCCAATCACCTCCATTGCCCATCAACGAAAAAAATATTCCGGTTTATCTTAATTTGATTGCTCAAATGGAACATTTTACTGCATCACTCGAAAGTTACTCCATGGAAGCAGCCGGTTCGTTGGTGAAATTATTCCTGATTCAGAGCAACAATCATTGTTCCCTTCACAAAAGCAATAACCCGCAATTGGTAGAAACAAGCAACCACATTTTGCGTAATTTCAAGCAATTATTGAGCAAACAATATGCCGATGCTCATAAAGTGTCCGATTATGCCGACGAATTGGCAGTGACAGGCGACTACCTGAATAAAACCGTGAAAAGCATCACCGGAAAATCGGCCAAAGATCATATTCAAAGCAAATTGATCATCGAGGCCAAGCGTGCACTTCTATTCAGTGAACTTAGCAACAAAGAATTGGCCTATAACCTTGGGTTTGAAGAATCCGCCCATTTCAACAACTTTTTCAAGAAAAGTACCGGCCTCACACCCACCGAATTTCGTGTTTTAGCACGGCAGTCCTGATTTTTGCAATAATCCGCCTGATTTCATTACCTGACAACGCATTTTGCCACCGTATCTTTGTCGCAGAGAATTGGAAGAGTTTTTCAATCTAAAACGACAAATCAATGAAAACAATCATTCATAAAGCAGAAAGCAGGGGTCACATCAACCACGGATGGTTAGATACATACCACACATTCAGTTTTGCCAATTATTACGACCCAGAACGAGTGCATTTTGGCACACTTAGGGTGCTAAACGACGACCGAATAGCTGCGGGCGAAGGTTTCGGACAGCATCCGCATGACAACATGGAAATTATTACCATTCCGCTTTACGGCGACCTTGAACACAAGGACAGCATGGGCAATCACGGGGTTATCCATCATGGAGACATTCAGGTAATGAGTGCTGGAACAGGCATTTTCCATAGCGAATACAACGCAAGCAAGGATATTGAAACACAACTACTTCAAATTTGGGTATTTCCAGATAAAAAGAATGTTACGCCACGTTATGATCAGATTTCACTTGCCGACATTGCCAGGCCCGATGAGTTGTATCAAGTTCTTTCGCCAAACGCTGACGAAACAGGAGTTTGGATTCACCAACAAGCCTGGTTTCATTTGGGTGATCTTGCAAAAGGATGGACTGGAACCTATTCCCTCAAAGGACATAAAACAGGAGTTTATCTCTTTGTTATAGAAGGAGAAATAACGGTAGCCGGACAAACGCTTAACAGAAGAGATGGTATTGGCATCAGCGAAACAAATACCATAGACATCGTGACTACAAGCCAAACACAATTGCTGATCATGGAAGTACCAATGTAAAATATGATCAGTAGAAAGAATCAATATAACGGATATTTTATACAGATAAACAATTAAACAACAAAGAAATGAATGCAATTAAACGTTTTTTTTCGACCGACCAACAATCATGGTCATTGCTGATAGCTCGTATCGCTTTAGGCGTAGTAATTTTACCTCATGGCATGCAAAAAGTCTTCGGCCTTTTTGGAGGGTATGGATTTAGTGGAACAATAGGATTCTTTGCTTCGATTGGGGTGCCATTTATCCTTGCCACGTTAGTGATTCTCGCAGAGTTTGTAGGCAGTCTCGGAGTTTTATTCGGTGCAGGAACCCGTTTTATGGCCTTTTCAATTTTCACCTCGATGACAGGCGCAGTAATCTTGGGAGGACATATTCACAACGGTTTCTTTATGAACTGGTACGGCACGCAACATGGCGAAGGAGTAGAATATTTTATTCTGGTTCTTGGATTAGCATTGGCGCTGATCATAGGTGGAAGCGGAAAATTTTCCATCGACAATTGTATCTCCAAGAAGCTGAAATAATTTCGGGGATGCAGGTATAACAGAAATGAAAAGGGGATTACTCAATTAAGTGATCCCCTTTTTCGTATCAATTACCACTAACTTTTACTTTTTCTATGCGATAGATCAAGAACTTTTTTACGATCAAAAGAGAATAAATTTTTCTTGACTTGTTTGACAAAAGGCACAATTTTTATCCATCTTGGCTTTGTCATACGTGTTACCACATACCGGACAAACAGCATATCCTAAAGGTAATGTGTTCTGTGTATTCGTTTTTAAAGCTTGTAAGGCATTGGTATAAAATTGTTCATGTTTCTTTTCCGTTTCCCATGCCCATGTAAATGATTTCACGGCATTCGCTACTTTTTCAGCTTTTGCATCGGCGAGAAATTGAGGATACATCGTGTTTACTTCGTAAGTTTCTCCGTCAATAGCATTTTGAAGATTTTCAGCAGTTGATTTTACTTCAAACACAGGGGTAAAAGGATCCATTTTTTCACCCAGTCCGGCTAACGCTTTGGAATGATTTGCTGCATGAACTGACTCTGCTTTCGAAGCTGCTTCAAACAGTTTAGCGATAGCATCGTTCCCTTCAGATTTCGCTTTTTGAGCAAAAGCAGCATACTTTGCACTTGCGGTAGTTTCTCCTTTTATTCCCGCTTTTAAATCCGCGATTGTTTTAACCGGCTTAGGTCCGGTACAACTTGCAAGAGCCATTAGACCCATTGCTGCAAATAATAATAAACTTTTCATTTTCTGTTGTTTAATGATTAATACTAGAGAGGCATCATATAGTTATAAACTAGCGTTCCACCAAGAAATCCCGTTATACTGACCGAAATTGCGGCCAAAGTATAAAAAGCGAACGAAATCCATTTAATCTTCCTGTTTCCTGATTTGTTTAAAAACATAATAGTACGCAACACAGAAGCGATGATCAATAACCCCAAGGTAATCGTCGCAAACAACGCGTGTGTATCTTTTACAGTTCCAGCAGTACCTGACATATCAGCGGTAAACAAAGTGCCTGTTGACCATGCAAGTATGGCACCTAAAGTTCCAAAAATCAATAAATAGAAGCTGACCTTTGGCAAACACACTTCTTTCTTAATGATCAAAGAAGCTAATTCAGCAAGAAATCCAAAAGCAATTAATGCAATAGGAAAATGTACCAACATGGGATGGAGATGGCTTGTGTCAAACATAATTTTACGTTTTTGAAGGGTTTAGTGCGACTAATTAGTTCGAAAAACAGCAACAAACATGCCAGTTTGTCGGTTGAAGACTTTTGAATGCACAAATATAAGTATAGAAATGGATTTTTATTCAACTAATACTACTTTTTTTCTTTATTCAGTTTGAAATAAGATTCATCGACTCTCGGACTAAAACTTGCTTTTAAAATACAATCATCTGATTTCAAGCCATTGTAAGATCCTTTGACACGTTGCAAAAGCAAATCGTTTCACGAATTATTTTCATAAATCGATTTTATTCAAAAATAATTTTGTGATATTTCCTGAAACGAAATTTTCATGGAGTTGGCATTCCCATTTTAAAGGGGATGCACAGCTAACATTTGAAATAAAACTTCGATCTAAGAAATAAACATACATCTGCCAATCAAAACAAGTTTATTGGACAATCAAACAAATCATTGTTTATCTTATATTTAACACATAATAGTTCTTTGTTTTATACCCGGATACCATCTATCATAGGTTAAATAAACATAATCACGACCAAAACACTTGATTTCTTACGAATAGTTCGTAGATTTGCGACGTGATAATAATGGCCGTTATATTACAAGGAAAGATTACCATTGACCAACGATGTTCTTTAAGGTCGTTTAATCGTCAATTAAACAAAACGTTATGGAAAAATTAAGTCCGCAAGAAGAACAAGCGATGCAAGTGCTTTGGAAGCTGAAAGGTGGTGTTGTGAAGGATGTATTGGAAGCATATCCCGAACCACAGCCTCCTTATACCACCTTAGCTTCGACGTTGAAAAACCTTGAAAAGAAAGGATTTGTGTCTAGTCGACGTTACGGAAACGTCTATTGGTTTGAACCAGCGTTGAGCTCAGAGAGTTATACAGAGAATATGCTTTCGGGCATTATCGACAACTATTTTCACAGTTCGTACAGCTCATTGGTGACTTTCTTTGCTCAAAAAGAAAAGATTTCGAGTGATGATTTGCAGGCAATTGTGCGATTAATTGAAAAACAAAAGTGATATGGATCCATTGATGTTGTTTTTGTTGAAGGTGAATGGTGCATTTACGCTTTTGTTCGCTTTTTACCTGCTTTTGTTGCGTCGCGACACGTTTTATGCCTCCAAACGGATCTATTTGCAAGGCATCCTGTTTTGTTCCGTGCTTTTGCCACTGTTACACATAGCTGCATTGATTCCGCAAAAAGAAGCGATTCAGTATGTCATTATCTTAATTAATGGATCATTACCTGCAAGTAAGCCTGTTGTACAATCGCATCTCGGAGTGACAATGATGGTCGATTATCTGCTTATGGCCGGTATTGCAGCTTCGCTGCTTTGGGTGGGAATGAGGCATATCCAACTGTTTCGCGTCATTCACCGATGTGCAGAAGAGACGGTCAATGGAGTGAAGGTGTATGTTCCAGGCAAAGAGACCAATCCATTTTCATTTCGGGGAAAGATTTATTTGAATCCGGCGTTGTACAGCTTCGACGAATTGACAAAAATCATTGAACATGAACGAGCTCACATCGAACAGAAGCATGAATGGGACTTATTGTTGGTATCTCTATTCCAATCGTTTGTTTGGATGAATCCCCTCTATTATTTGTTTGCAGCCTCAGTGCGGGAGAATGTGGAATTTTTAGCCGATCAAAAGGTATTGAAAACAGGTAGCGACCCGAAAGCTTATCAATATGCCTTGCTAAAAGTGGCACAAACCGCATCGATGCCTTTGACACAACATTTTAGTATCTCACACTTAAAAAAACGCATTATTATGATGAACAAAAAGAAAACCCACGCTATGTGGACAAGCAAATACCTGTTAGTTGCCCCGTTGTTATTGGCAACTGTTTTACTAGTCAATGCCGGCGAATTGAAAGAAGCCTGGGCAAATGCTGATTTGTCAGGCGCAAGCGCTTCGACAACCATGAGTACGGCAACTTCTGCGTCGGCAAAACCAGAGAAGAAAAAGGTGGTTGTCGTGCAAATCAATAATGATTCGACGAAAGCACATCCATTGTATCTGATTGATGGCAAAAAAGTTTCCGCAGAAGCCGTAAAAGCATTGGATCCAAAAATGATCACATCAGTCAATGTATGGAAAGATTCGGCAGCAATACATAAATACGGTGAGGAAGGCAAAAATGGCGTAGTGGTCATCACTATAAAAGGAAAAGAAGGAACCTATGTGGTGGTGTCACAGCATGGAGATAAAGGTAAAACAAGCTACTTGACTGTTACAGAAAACAAGCCATCACAGCAAGATTCATTGTCAGTTGACAA